>CAYPVA010000349.1:0-353 GCA_964414045.1 uncultured Lishizhenia sp.
ATCAATATTAAAAGCTATTAATGGAGAAATACACAGATTAAAAAGAACTTTACCGGGAGAGTATCATCTTTCCAAAAGATACCAAGAGTTATCAGTAGTTCTTACAAAATTAAATGGCTGTTCACCTAGTGAAATAAATACAATAGCATGGAATTATGGTTTATTGTAATTTTATCAGATACTAGTATCTGGAAGTGTATACTTAAGTAACCCCCTACCCAATTTCCTCTTTAGGGTTCCCCCCTATTCATTTATACAGCAGTAAATGAAGCTCTGGTAGCTTCACTTGCTCAATTTGATGTATAAAACATCTTACTACATCTGTGAGAGCTTCTATTAATATATAATTACTA
>CAYPVA010000349.1:363-1364 GCA_964414045.1 uncultured Lishizhenia sp.
CCCATTGTCCTAGCTGCTGAAGCAGCGGCATTTTAACAACTTTCTACTTACTGGGATAATTTTTATTAACCCT
Organism: uncultured Lishizhenia sp.; assembly: GCA_964414045.1. GTDB lineage: Bacteria > Bacteroidota > Bacteroidia > Flavobacteriales_D > Crocinitomicaceae > UBA952. The sequence goes on from CAYPVA010000349.1 coordinate 437, forward strand.
TTAATTTATTTATTATGAAGAAGTTTGTTAAAGCAAACAGGCAACAATGTTCTATGAAGTTGTCCTTACAAGGCCCTAGTGGATCAGGTAAGACTATTGGAGCATTGAAACTGGCAAAAGGACTAGCTGGAAGTTTAGACCAAGTAGCCGTAATTGACACAGAGAATGGCAGTAGCCACCTCTATGCTCATATGGGAGATTTCTCCGTATTCTCCATGGAAGCACCATACACTCCAGAAATGTTTATTCAGGCAATTGATACTGCTGTACATGAAGGTTTTAAGTGTATAATTATTGACTCCCTTTCACATGAATGGTTCGGGACAGGTGGAATTCTGGATATCCATAGCAGTATGGTGGGGAATTCCTTTGCTAACTGGAGTAAACTAACTCCTAGACACAATGCACTTATCAATAACATAGTGAAAGCTCCTGTTCATATCATTGCTACTTTCAGAAGCAAGACAGATTATGTAATTCAGCAGGTGAATGGTAAGAGTGTTCCAGAAAAAGTTGGGCTCAAAGCAATTGCAAGAGAGGATTCAGAATATGAATTTACTGTAGCTTTTGAACTGAATCGCAACTATGTGGCTAATGTAACTAAAGACAGAACTGGCATGTTTGTGAATCAGCCTGAACTGAGAATTACTGAAGCTATAGGAGCTCAAATTGCTTCCTGGTGTTTGTTATCTGATAAGAAACCTGGTGCAGAAAAAGAGGCTATCCAAGCTTGTACAAGTATGGAGCAATTAGATGACCTTCTGGCTGATAATCCTGAGGTAAGAGATGTGCTAAGAGAAGAAGTAAATACCAAAATAGATGATTTACTTATGGTTCAGCAATTCAAGTTTCAGCAAAATGGACACTATCATGCAAAGTAATCAACTAACTCAGGCAATTGCTTTTCATACTATTGGTGTGGAAAACA
>CAYPVA010000349.1:1374-1870 GCA_964414045.1 uncultured Lishizhenia sp.
TTTAATTCTGTAATATGATCATTAATATGACGATAATTTACAAATTCATTTATTGAAGCTAACACAGAGCTAATTAACATGAGAGAACTAAGGGATGAGCACATCATCCCTGTTTTCTCTGCTACTAATGAACCACTTATCTCACATCATGAATTTGTAGATACTGTGGCTACTGAGGTACAGAATTGGTTTGCAACTGAAAAAGTCCTCCTTCCTAGTGTGCGCGTCTCACATCCAGTAAAAGGTAGAATTCCAGAGGCCAGAAATAAAAGAGCTTCAGAATTAGAACCTTGGGAATCTACCTTGTACTATGAAAGGATGATGTTCTGTATTGAGATACCCAGCATCTTTGAAAGTGTAAATGGCAACCATCTTAGTTTAATTGTTGGAGGAGTTAAGGCATTTTCTAAGGATAACTTGTATGGTAAAAGACCAAGTGGTGAGCAACAGTTTCAGCTATTTATTGGATTCCAAAACAAAGTTTGTACTAACCTGT
>CAYPVA010000350.1:0-1868 GCA_964414045.1 uncultured Lishizhenia sp.
ACTTATCAAGAAGAACAACCCCTGTTGTTTCATCATGGGTTGTTTCTTTTTCTTTTCGCAAATTTCCTCATTTTATTTGGCTTACTTTATTCAAAAGCAAAGCTTCAAAAGGCGCTCTTGGTGGCGTTTAGTTTTTACTTTTATTATAAATCGAGCGGCAACTATTTATTATTGTTACTGCTTACTGTAAGTGCCGACTACCTCTTTTCTTTACTCATTACCAAAGTTCAAAGCCAGCGCGTTTCCAAAATCATCACCGCAGTGGCTATTTTGTTTAGCCTGAGTTTCTTGCTTTATTTCAAATACCTTGATTTTTTCCTGAGGTCGTTTGGTTTTGGAACTGAAAGCAACAATTCATTAGCTCACTTTTTGCCAATAGGGATTTCCTTTTATACCTTTCAGTCTATTAGTTACTTGGTGGATATTCACCGCCAGAAAATTAAAGTCCCGGCTTTTTTGGATTACTTGCTCTATATGAGTTTTTTCCCGCATTTGGTGGCAGGGCCTATCGTTCGAGCTAAAGATTTTTTGCCGCAATTACGCAAGAAAGTTAAAGTGAGCAAAGCCAATTTGAATGAAGGATTTTACCTGATTACCAAAGGATTTATAAAGAAAGCGCTCATAGCAGATTTCATTGCGCAATATGTCGATATCATTTATGCGAGTCCAAAAGGAGTAGGAGGTGTAGAGGCAGTTTTTGCCGTTCTGGGCTACGCACTGCAGATTTTCTGTGATTTTTCAGGCTATACTGACATGGCAATTGGGGTAGCGCTCTTGTTGGGTTACCGCCTATGTTTGAATTTTGATTCTCCTTACAAGGCTATACACATCACCGAATTTTGGCGCAAATGGCATATTTCCTTGTCGAGTTGGTTGCGCGATTTCATTTACATACCGCTCGGTGGCAATCAAAAAGGATTTAAATTGCAGCTTTTCTTTTTGCTCCTCACCATGACTATCGGAGGCTTATGGCATGGGGCCGACTGGAAATTTATTTGGCGGGGTATTGGGCACGGGCTATTATTGATCATTCACAAACTCATTTTAAAGGCATTTGGACCAACGACAAATAAATGGGGAATGGCTTTTTCTTGGTTGCTAACTTTTGTCTGTGTAGTTTTACTTTGGATTCCATTTCGGGCTCAAAGTTTAACGGATACAGCTCATATTTTTTCAGCCTTGGCAAAAGGTATTGATTGGCCTACTTTGCAAATCTTTTGTGCCCAGAATTGGAATTTTGTGCTGGTATTGGTTTCAGGTTTTGCCCTGACCTTAATGCCTGTTGCCCTCAAAGAACAAATACAAAAGTTCTATTTGAAAGAAAGCTATGTTGTTAAGTTAGTGATGTTTATTGTTTTAATTCAACTGATGTATGAATTTCAGTCCGCTGAAATACAGCCTTTTATCTATTTTCAGTTTTAGCTTTTTGCTGCTGTTTGCTTGTTCTTTTGAGTTGCTGGCTCAAGGGCAATACCGTATTTTACATATCGGAGATTCGCACTTACAGCCCAACAACCTAAGTGGTTTAACGCGCTACGAATTGCAAAAAGCTTTTGGAAACGCCGGCCGCGGGCTCATCTTTCCATACATACTAGCCAAAACAAATGGCCCCAAAGACTTCAGATTTACGAGCAATATCACCTGGACATCTTCCTGGATTACCAAACCAAGCACCCAAGCAATCGGATTGACTGGTATTTCAGTAAAAAGCAACGCTACAAATGGTTGGATGCGTTGGTCTACGGGTAAAGATAGCTTGGAATATCCTGCCACAAAAGGAGCAATAGTTTACGAAATTCAAGACTGTCAGGCCTGTTTTGTAAAGGTGAATGGCATTCAAAAGACTTATGAACAGCAAGGCAGGGTGA
>CAYPVA010000351.1:0-1867 GCA_964414045.1 uncultured Lishizhenia sp.
CATTACTACATTGTTATTTTCATCATAAAAGGCCACCTTCAACGGAAAAGAAAACAACTGTTTTTGGGTTTGAGAAATGTTCAAGAATTGTTGCCCATCCTTTGTTATTAACTCAGCTTTAATTTGAGGATGGCCAATTTGATAGAGCCATTGTTTGAAAAATGGTTCGAGGTTTTGGCCTGTTGTTTTTTCCATGCTATGCCAGAAGTCTTCGGAAGATGCATTCTTATACTCGAAATCATGATAGAAATTTCGAATACCCATCCAAAATAAGCTATCTCCGAGTTCAACCCGAAGCATATGCAAAACCCAACTACCTTTTTGATACGCGTTTGGATTGAGCCTTTCATTGAGGTCTGCGGTAAGCGAATCTACAAGTGCTGCCTGAAACATTTTAGCAAAATTGATGACGCGCTTGCGGTCTTGTGCTAATTGTGCATGAAAGGGTGCTTGCCCTTCTGTTTGTTCTATGTAATAGTTGGTTAAATAAGTTGCAAAACCTTCGCTCAGCCATAAATGCTGCCAATCTGTTTCGGTCACTGAATTTCCAAACCATTGATGCGCAATCTCATGTGCAATGAGTAGCTTACTTTTTCGATTGTTATTCAAAGATGCTTCATCGTAAAAAATACAACCAGCATTTTCCATTCCGCCGTAACGCGTGCTGGATTGTACATTATTGAGCTGCATAAAAGGATACGACCCCACGGTATTTTGATAAAAATCAAGAATTTGAGGGGCCACTTCGAAAGAAGCCAAACCAGTGATGCTATCTTGCGGATAAACACTTCCAATAATCGGAATTCCACCAACTTCCCCTATCTGCTTTGAAACTAAATCTGCTACGCCAATGACGGCAACCTTAGTGGGTATGGGTTCGTCGATTTGGTAGGACCACCAAACGAATTGCTTGTCTTCTGGTTGAGGTGTCCCAAAGACAAGGCTCCCATTGGCAACAACGTCAAAAGAATTAGGTGCTTTGATATCAAATGCATAGCTTGCTTTGTCTGAAGGGTGATCATGACAAGCATACCAAAAGCGCGCCCGGTTGGGCCAGTTATCTGCAAAGATGGTTGGTTCGCCGAATTGATTCTGACTGAATACCAAACCATCTTGTGGCTGGCCCTGCATCAAGATCCGCAAATGAACGGTTTCATTTTTATACTTTTTCGGAATTTCTACTAGCAAACGATCGGGTAATTGGCGCCATTTAATGGACTTTTTAAGTAAAGTTACTTCTGAGACTTCCATCCCCATGCCTTTTTTATCCAAGCCAATCAGGTCGAGTTCGATTTGCAATGCGTCGTTGCGTAATTGAATTTCAATCAATTCTTCGACGTTAACCGTTTTTTGATTGGGGTCAATATTTAAATGCAAAGCATAATGCTGTACATCGATATTGTTCTGTCCAAATAAGGCACAAGAAAGAAGTAGACCAAAGAAGAAGCTTGTATTTTTCATAAACCAAAAAGCACGCCTTCTTTCAAAGAATTGGGCGAAATATAAATGTGTTCTATTTGTGCAACCTTCAGCACCCAACGCGTTTTGATTGCCGCCAATGGTGCCATTCGCTTGCGAATTTCAATGATATGCGGATTGGCATTGCGCGCTGCTTGTGTGGAGGCGATGATATGATCCAACATGAATTTAAAATGAGTCATGTCAACCTCAACTGCAGCTCCTTTTGGATCAAAGACTGCTTGTGCCATTAATTCATAGAAAGTTTCAAAACTACCCGATGCACCGATCAGTACTTTAGGTAATTTTTGCTTGAAAAAATGTGAGCAGTGTTCCTGTAAATAATTTTCAACTCGAGCTATATCTTGCATTGAAAGCGGGTCTTGATAATCAAAAAGTTGAAAGAGCC
>CAYPVA010000352.1:0-1864 GCA_964414045.1 uncultured Lishizhenia sp.
GATTCAAAAAGAATCAGCCCCTATTCAGCAGCAAGTGAAGGTGAGTTCTTTAATTACAAGACCCCATATAGCGCTGAGCGATATTGTCCAGGTGCACAAAGAAACAGAAATGGCAGTTGCAGAAATCATGCAACAAGATCCTTTAGCAGTAGAGCAAACGGAAATCATTTTAAAGTACGAAGGATACATAGAAAGAGAAGAAGAGCAGGCACAAAAACACCAACGCTTAGAAAATTTAGTTTTATCTGAAGACTTAAATTATTTTGAAATTAAAAGTTTGAGTATCGAAGCAAAGGAAAAGCTTTCTAAAATTCAACCCGCTACAATTGGACAGGCCGCTCGTGTTTCTGGTGTTTCTCCTAGTGATATTTCTGTTTTACTGGTTCATTTAGGAAGGTAAAACGCATTTTAAAGCCCTTTAAGCGCGTTTTTCGGCCGAAAACAATAAATCTATAAGCTCAATAAGAGATGTTTGCTTAGAAACGACGTTTTTTACCGTTGTTTTTTAGCTGAGAAGCATTTTTCTTTCAATTTTAGTATCTTTAGAGAATGAGCAAGCGCGTAGTAGTTTTCTTAGATAGTGTACATCCGGTTTTAGAAGAGAAACTCAATAAGGCGGGTTTTGAATGCCGCATGCATTTTAAAACAAGCTTTGATGAACTTCAGGATGAATTAAAACAAGCATATGGCCTTGTAATTCGCTCGCGCTTTACAATTGACGCTCAGTTTTTAAATTCTTGTCCTCATGTGAATTTTATTGCAAGGTCGGGTTCTGGTTTAGAAAACATTGACACCGCGCTTTGCAGCCAAAAGCAAATACGACTTTATAATTCTCCAGAAGGAAATAGAAACGCTGTTGCAGAGCATGCCTTAGGGATGCTTTTAAGTTTAATGAATAACTTGAATAAAGCCGATAGAGAAGTTAGAAATGGTATTTGGAAAAGAGAAGCAAACAGAGGAGAAGAGTTAGATGGAAAAACTGTTGGGATCATAGGTTATGGAAATAATGGCGCTGCCTTTGCAAAGACGCTAAGGGGCTTTGCCGTTCAGGTTTTGGCTTACGATAAATATAAATCGGGTTTTGGTGATCACACTGTTCAGGAAAGCACTCTAGCGTCAATTCAGCAGCAAGCCGATATTATTAGCTTTCACATACCTCAGAATAAAGAAACCAAGCATTTCTTTAATGCAGATTTTCTGCAGCAATGTCAAAAACCGGTTTATTTATTGAATTTGTCGAGGGGAAAGGTTGTGGACACCGAAGCTGTAGTTACCGGGTTAAAAAGCGGCAAATTAAAGGGTGCGGGTTTAGATGTGCTCGAGTATGAGCAAAAGAGTTTCGAAGCATTCTTTGCTGCAGAACTGCCAGCAGCATTTTCTTACTTAGTTTCCGCCCCAAATGTTATCCTAACACCACATGTAGGTGGCTGGACTACAGAGAGTTATTATAAATTAAGCAGTTATTTAGCCGATAAAATATTAGCCGATGAATTGACTTAAGCCTCTTGCCAGTCATCCATGAATTTATCAAGTTCGCGTCGGTCTTTTTTGGTTGGCTTTCCATCAGAAAGCCGGTAGTTGCGTTGAGCGTCTTGGTACAATCTTAATTTTTCAATTTCTTCTGGGCTTGTGTTGTCTTCAATGTAGTCTTTAACAAGCGCCGCTCCAACGCGTTTCTCTAGTAATTGTAAGGTTTTGTATTGAAACCGCGCATTGTGTTTAAGAATGGTGATGATTTCGCCCAACTTTACTTCTTTCGATGGTTTACACCGGGCATCATTCACAAGCACTTTACCCTGTGTGATTAATTCACTCGCTTGTGACCTCGTTTTACAGAGCCGAACAGCCCAAATGTATTTATCCA
>CAYPVA010000353.1:0-1852 GCA_964414045.1 uncultured Lishizhenia sp.
GGCGGCGACTAGCGTGACCACACTCGCCGCTCCAGGCGCAGCAACCGCTGTTCGCGGCGATGCCAGCCTCGTGCTTTCTTGGTCTGCAGTTGCTGGTGCCACTGGCTATGCGGTCAGTTATTCGACCTCGGCTGGCTCTGGTTTCACCGCAGCGCCTGGTGCCTGCGCGGCAACCGCATCGACCTCGTGCACTCTGACCGGGCTGACCAACTCGCAGGCCTACTACGTCAAGCTGAGCGCAACGAACGCCAACGGTTCTTCGCCGCTTTCGGTCGTTGCCGGGCCATTCACTCCGTTGAGCCAAGACACCACTTTGGCCTCACTCATTTTGCGCGGCAAGACGGCCGCTAACGCGACCGCGGTTGGTGTTGCGTTCGGTGCCGCATTCGCGCCGGGCACACGCGCATACACCGCCGAGGTTGCATCGGGCGTGCAGTTTGTCACTGTGACTCCGACCCGTGCAATCACCGGCCAGCTAATCAAGGTCAATGGCGTCACCGTCTCATCGGCAGCACAGTCTGCTGACATCGCTGTTGCCTTCGGCAGCAATACGGTCACCATCGAGGTGCAGTCGGTCGAGAAGGTTGCCGATTCTTCATCTAGCGCGACTGCAAACTATGTCTTGACCATCTCGCGACTCGCGCCCGACATGACCGGATTCACCGCGTTCTCGGGCAGCTCAAGCAATAACCCGAGCAACTCGAACACCACGGTTGCTGCGCCGCTGCCAAGCACATACTCGAGCATCGGCATCACCGGTGTGACCACCAACAACGTTGCCGCGATCAACACGGCCATCGCGAGCCTGCCGGCCACTGCGGTCGACACCCCGGCCGAGCTGCAGGCGGTCGTCACCTCATACGTCGCAGTCTTGGCGCAGGCCTCGGGCAACGCTCAGACCGCGCCGACCGCCGCCGACTACACCGCAATCGGAGTCACGGCCGCCGCTACCTTCTCGCCGGCACAGCTGACCTACCTCAACTCGGTCATCGCGGTTCAGGGCACGACCGCGACCGCATCCATCGCAACCGTGCAGCAGCTAGCCACCGCGATTGCCAACGTGTATGCGGTTGCCGCAGCGACCACGAACTCGACCGTGACGGTTGAGCAGCTGACCGCACTCGGCATCACCGGTGTCACCGCGGCCAACCTAACCGACGTGATTGCAGCCATTGCAGCCACCGCAGATGACGGCTCGGGCATCAACACAGTTGCCAAGATTCAGGCGCTCGTAAACACGGTCAAGGCATCGAGCGTCACGAGCATTGCGACTCCGAGCGTTGCACCAACCGCAACCACGTTTGCCTCGGCGGGTGTCACCGGCGTGACTAGCACCAACGTCGCCGCCATCAATACTTTGCTAGCGACTCTGCCGTCGACTGCGAAAGACTCGACAATCGAGATCCAGACAGTGGTCGACTCATACTCGTTCATCATGGCTCAGGCAGCGGGCGTCAGCCTATCGACGTTGGTTCAGGCTGCCGGCAGCGTGGGCGCTTCGTCGCTCACCGCTGGACCATCGGCAGCCAACTACTCGGCAATTGGCGCAAACGTTGCGGCAGCACTCGGCACCTCGTCACTGAGCCTGTTGAACAGCCTGCTCGGCAACATGCCGTCAACCTCGTTCGACACACCTGCCGAGATCAACACTCTCGCGGCAGCGGTTTCGACCATTCAGACCAACGCCTCATCGGCAACCGTCGACGACTTCGCGGCACTCGGTCTGCGCGGTGTTTCGCCAGCCAACCTGGCCGCGATTCGCGCGATGATTGCAACGGCTCCGACCTCGGCAAAGGATTCGTTCGCCGAGATCCAAGCGATCATCGACAGCTCGGTGACTGTGGTCGCCGCC
>CAYPVA010000354.1:0-1851 GCA_964414045.1 uncultured Lishizhenia sp.
ATTTCATGTGTTTTTTGTAGTCGTCCCAGAAGGGGAAGCGCACCACGCGTTCATGCACCGCAACGCCACTGGCCTCGAGCTGCTGAAAAACATGATCGTCAGCATTGCCCATGATAATGCTTGCTTCGGTTCCGATTGCCCTGAGCGCAGCACCCGTGAGTGTCGCTGCATCAATGACTAATTGCGGATTGTATTTATTTGAATACGCTAATGCATCGGCTAGGATCATTCGGCCTTCGGCATCTGTATTGAGCACTTCAACGGTTGTGCCATCAAACATTGTGATGACGTCACCTGGCGCATAGGCGTTTCCGCCGGGTCTGTTATCTGTAGCCGGCAAAAGTGCAATGAGATGAACCGGCAATTTTTCCAAAGCGGCTAAATAAATTACTGCTGCCATAGTTGCTGCTCCGGCCATATCGCCTTTCATGGTGTCCATGCTGCCTGGCGTCGGCTTGAGGCTCAGCCCCCCCGTATCGTAAACTACGCCTTTACCAACCAAAACAATTGGTTGTTTGTTTTTAGCATTTTTTGGTTTGTATTCGGCTACAGTAAAAGTTGGCGGATCAATAGAGCCCTTATTCACGGCAAGTAAGCCACCCATTTTGAGGGTTTCAATTTGAGTCTCTTCGAGCACTTGAACTTGAAAGCCTGCTTCTTCTCCGAGCCCAACAACTGCCTCGGCAAGTTGCTCAGCATTGAGATGAGAAACTGGCGTATTGACCAAGTCACGGGTTTTGAAGACTGCTTTTGTAATATGGGTAAGTTCTTGGATTTTTGCCTGATCGATTGTTTTTGGCACCACAACCTCGGCAAAAACTCCTGCTTTTGGTTGACTGAAATGTTGTAGAAAGCGATAATTGGCTAACATGAGCCCTTCTAGAAAGGCGAAAACTTCTGTGGGCTCACCATTTTCGATTTGAAGGCAAACTGCTTCGTCATGCAAGTACTTTTCGATTTTGTCCGCAAGCACACGCAAAGCCTCGGCATCTTGACCAGCTTTGATTTCAAATTCAAAGTGCGTTTTGGTTTTGCTATAATCGAAGTCTTTGTTGGCTTCTGTGTTTTCTGTAAAGCGCAGTAAGGAAGGCTGTTTATGTTTGGATTGATGTGTAAGTAAGAGCATCGTCGTTTTTTTACAAAGTTAACAAGAAAGCGACTGCTAAATAGGTAAATCTTTTCGATGTTGTTCCAGAAACTTATCGATCAGACGGGGTAAGGGAAGTTGTGTGATTTCCTCGATTGGATAATAGTTGAGATCGGCCCGTTTTGCATTGATTGGCGCTACAATAAAGTAGGCTTCAATTTTTTGATGTGTCAGGATATGTTTGAACTTTGGCGATTGCCATGCGGCTGTAAAACTTTGAAGATAAGCAGCTTGCTCTTCGGCTGAAGTGAGTTCAATATTTGGAAATTGATACAAGCCCTCCCAGATATCTCCTGCATTTCTACGTTCAAAAGCCATGCGATTTTGTTGATTTATGTCGATGTGGTAAACAAAGAAACGCTGCCGCACTTTGACCTTTTTTTCTTTGACAGGCAATAACTGAACTTTGTTTTCAGCAAACGCAGCACAAGATAATTGCAAGGGGCATTCTGAACATTTGGGAGCAACTGGTTTGCAATGGAGCGCACCAAACTCCATAATGGCTTGATTGTGTAATGCCGGTTGTTTGTTATTCAAAACTTCTGCAGCAATTTTTTCAAACGTTTTTTTACCTGCCGTAGAATTAATGGCCAAGTCTATTCCAAAATAACGGCTCAATACTCTAAAAACATTACCATCTACCACTGCATGTGGGAGGTCAAAAGCAAAAGAAGCAATGGCTGCTGCGGTGTAGGGACCAATTC
>CAYPVA010000355.1:0-1849 GCA_964414045.1 uncultured Lishizhenia sp.
TAATAAATCATTCGCAACTACTAACAAGTTGTTGGTCGAATTGGGGTTATTCATGATTTCATTTAAATCTACCCCTACTATTATCGAATCGCGTTTGAGAGTAGCACCTGTTAACTAACCCTCAGGTCTTAATCCTCCCGCTGCAAGTACTAAATCTGATATTCTTTGATTTGGATTTTCTATGGCATATCGACCCGGGTAGGTGACCATTCCTTGAATTGTAACCCCTCGTTGCTCCTCATAATTAGGAGATCGGCGGATAGAAACAACATCGAATGGCTCTAGTACATATTGGCTAGCTTCGTTTGATAGATTTAGGCTTCCATCAATATCGAAGGTTTTTACAATAATTTTTTGATCATTATCATTTGATGCACCATGTGAAATAATACGTCGAGATAACTCGATTTTAGCAAAACTAGCTGATTCTTTGAAGCCTTTTGCTTGTAAAATTAAGTCAGCAATCTTCATGCCATTTCTAAAAATAAAGGCACCTGGTTTATTTACTTCTCCATAAATGCTTACACTTCTGTATTCACGTAAAGAATCCAATGAATAAACAGTAAGTGAATCTTCTCGGTGCAGAGGGATGTCAGCTAGTTCGCCCCTTAATACTTTTCCTAAGTCAAACGAGATCATTTCAGGATCGTAATTTTCTTTTCTGCGAGAAATTGTTGCTCTGTTTAAGAAGGCATTTTCACGAGGACCTTCAGCCCGTTTGATGAGCTCTTTAACCGTTGTTAAGCCATTTTCAATGGCAAAAACCCCTGGTCTAAAAACAGCACCGGTCACCGTTACTCGGTTTTCATAACGCTGAATTATTTTGCCTACAGTAATAGAATCTCCATTTTGTGGTTGAAAAGTAGCTACTTCATCCTGAGTAATATTCAATAATTTTAACTCTCTAGATGTATTTCTGCGCACATTTAAAGAATAAGTATATGCTTTGTCAGTGAAGCCACCTGCGTAACGCAAGATATCTTTTAACGTTTCTCCTTTTACGGCTTCGAATACCATTGGTCGTCTAACTTCACCAGTTAACTCCACATGCGATTCAAAATCCCCCACACGAATAATGTCTTGATCTTTTAATTGAATGTTATCTTTTTGATCTGCTTTTAATAAGAAGTCATATAGGTCTAAAGTGCGAACCACTTTATTGTTCCGAATAATACGAATGTTTCTGAATGATCCATTCTCATTAGGTCCTCCTGCTAGATACAGAGCATTGAATACGGTCGCTAATGAAGAGATAGTGTAGGAGCCAGGGTTCTCTACTTCACCTACTAAGGTCACTTTAATGCTACGTACATTTCCTAAAGTAATGATCGCAGACGACCCACTCCCTGGACGATTTAATCCTTGGTATAATTGTCTTAGACGACTCACAATACGCGCCGAAGCAGCTTCTACCGTTAGGCCATTTACGTAAATAGGACTTAGGTTAAGGATTTTAACTGTACCTTCTGGACTAACCGTGACATTATAATTGTCCATTACCTCGCCAAAGATATCTATGTTTAACTGGTCATCTGGCCCTAAGGTATAGTTAACCGGCGTGGCAATACGTAAATCGGGTTCGAAGTTTAATTTCTTATTATTAAATAGGTTTGCACCGTAGATTTTTTTCTTCGGTAATATGGTAGAATCAAGTTTTGCCGTTTCATCAGATTCGTTTACCTCTTCTATTTCTATTGCTTGTGCTTGTCCACCAGAAGTTCTCTTAGAGCTCGTTTTGGTGGCTGCGCCTGTTTTTTCTTTCGTCTTTTTATCTCCAATTTGAGTTAAACGGCCACGCATTTTGGCAATATCGGAAGAGGTATAGCCTTGTGCTTTCGCAGCTTTTTCT
>CAYPVA010000356.1:0-1846 GCA_964414045.1 uncultured Lishizhenia sp.
GCCCATCGCCACGGTGTTGCCCGAGTTGTAAGTCAGGCCGCTGCCGTTTGCCGCAGTGTTCCAACCGGCAAACGTGTAACCGGTGCGGTCGAGCGAGCCGGTGTTCGAGCGAATCGTGATGGCCTGGCCGATGTTGTAGTTGGTCGAGTCGACAGGCACCGCACCCGAGTTAGCGCCGTTGGCAAAATAGGTGATGCCGTAGTTGTTCGCGTTCCAAACCGCATAGATAGTTGTGTCGGCTGGGAAGGCAACCGACTGGCCCTCGCTGTGCGTGACCGAGCCATTGGCCGTTGTCGACCAACCGATAAAGGTGTAACCCGTGCGGGTGAAGTTATTCGTCAGCAGATTTGCGCCGGCGCTCGATGTGATGCTCTGGGTGCGACTGGTTGAGCTGCCGTTGTTGGAATCGAGTGTCACGGTAACCGCGCTGACCACGAAGCTCTGGGCAACCTGAGCTGCCGCGGCGTAGTTGGTGTTGCCCGCCTGGTTGGCATTCAGTGTGCAGGTACCGATGCCGACAAGAGTGACGGTGCCGCTCGAAATCGTGCATACGCTTGTGGTTGCCGAGGTGATTGTGGTGGCCAGCGAACTGGATGCGGTTGCTGCAACACTAAAGTTTCCCGAGGTGATAGTGCGCGCGGCAATGCCTGCAAAGGTAATGACGTTGTTGCCCTGGCCGACGGTCAGAGTAAAGGTCTGCGTGCTCGACGCGATGCTCGAGTTAGTCGGAGTGAACGTTCCGGTGATTGTCACAGTGCCTGGCTTCAGGATGGTGAAGATTGTGCCAGACGAAAGCGCGGCAACGGTGGAGTCGCTTGACGCGAAGACCCAACTGCCGGCAACCGCACCCGAGACTGCGGGTGAGCTAACTGCAGGAGCAGTGACCGTGTATGTGGCGCCCGGAGCATACGTCACGGTTGCATTCGACATTGCGCCCGCCGTGCTGCTGGCGGTTGCGATGGTGAGGGTCTGGGTCTGGGTGGTTGGGGTCTGATAGTTGCCTGAGACGCTCGAAGCGGTGGCGGTGATCACGCAAGAGCCTGCAGTCACGATGGTGACCACACCAGTATTGGCATCGACCGAACAAGCTGGGCTAGTTGTTGAGTATGCGATTGTGCCCGAGGTTGCAGTTGCCGAAACGGTTCGGATCTGGCCGGTTTCGCCATAGGTTAGGCCGGTCGGCGCGGCCGCGAAAGTGATCGAGTTCGACGCCTGGGTAACGGTGAAGGTTTTGGTCGCAGCGGTGGCAGCGGCATAGCTCACATCGCCAGCCTGGTTCGCCGTGACGGTGCACGAACCGGCACCCGTGATGGTCAGAGTCGAACCGGTGACTGAACAGATCGAGTTGTTATTGGTCGAGTATGCGATCGAGCCACCGTTGCTAGCCGTCGCCGTTAGCGCGATGGTCGATGAACCGAAGACAACGTTGCCTAGCGTCTGCGACCAGGTGATCGGGTTGGCTGCCTGATTCACGGTGAGAACCATGGTCGTGGTCGTGCCACTCGTGAAGTTGCTGCTCGACGGAGTGAAGGTTGCGGTGATGGTGGTCGAGCCAGCCTTGAGCAGGTTCAGTGTGCTGCCGCTGGCAACCGTTGCGACAGTTGTGTCGCTCGATGAGTAGCTCCAGGTTCCGGTGCCGCCCGTGGTTACGGTCGGAGCCGTGACCGAGTAGGTGCCGCTCGGCGCATACGTCGTGGATGCGTTCGCCCAACTAAATACGGGAGCCTGCGAAGAGACAGTCAGCGAACCCGCGACATAAGTAATCGCGTAATTCGAAGCGACGAATGTGCCGCCTGTTGCCGCGCTTGGCGTCAGCGAATAGGTGCCAACGTTTGCGGTGGTCGTG
>CAYPVA010000357.1:0-1838 GCA_964414045.1 uncultured Lishizhenia sp.
ACGAACAAGGACGCCCAGTTCCTGGAGCTGCGCAAGTTCCAGATCACGGACATCGCGCGCCTCTTTCGAGTGCCGCCGCACATGATCGCGGACCTGGACAGGGCAACGTTTTCCAACATCGAGCAGCAGAGCCTGGAGTTCGTCATGCACACCATGACGCCCTGGGCCGAGCGCTGGGAAGCGGCTATCGAGGCGGACTTGATGCTCGATGGCGATGAGCTGGAAGTCGAGTTCGACTTTGCCAACCTCATGCGCGGGGATGCGGCCAGCCGCTCGGCTTACTACCAAAGTGGGATCCAGAACGGGTGGCTAACCCGCAATGAGGCGCGAGTTGCGGAAAACCTTAACCCAATCGACGGGCTGGACCAGCCGCTTCGGCCGCTGAACATGGTGCGAGAGGAAGACGCCCAAGAAGTGGACGAAGCCGATGAGGCTCAGGAGGGTGAGCCTCCTGAGCTGCGGGAAGGCGAGGGCGCTCACGACCGAAGTGAAGACGCCCAAGCGCCTCCCAACCCCTTGCTCCAGCGCCTTAGGCGTCTGGTCGAGGCCAACGCCGGGCGCCTGGCCCGGCGAATCAGCAAGCAGGCGGGCCCCGGCGCCTCGGCGCTTTCGCTTGCACTGCCAGCTCTGGAGCTAATTGCCGCGGCTCTGGACCGCGATATGGCCGCGGTTCAGGCCTGGGCCTGCGACCTGCCGACACCCCTTAACGAGGCTGCCCTGGTGGCAGCACTCATCGACCTTGGAACCCACGAATGAACAAGCAACTGCTCCTGAGCGAGTTTTTGACCACGCCTTGGGCCCTGATGCCCGAGCGCCTGCAGGCCATGGCCGGCGTGCTTTCCCGGTGGCAGGCGGGCGATCTACCCTCTGAGGAGACCATGCTCCAGGTCAATGCCGACCGGCTGATCCGGGAGAGCCGCAAGCAGTTTGCCTCGGCCAATGCCGGGGCTGGCATTGCCGTTCTGCCCCTGTACGGTGTGGTGACCCAGCGAGGCAACATGGTCGATGACATCTCAGGCCCGGGCAGCACCAGCACCCAGCAGTTCGCTGCCGCCCTGCGCCAGGTGCTCGCCGATGAGACAGTGGGCCAGATCCTCATTGACATCGATAGCCCCGGTGGCAGCGTTTACGGGGTGGCTGAGCTAGCCGCTGAGATCACCCGGGCCCGCACCCAAAAGCCGCTGATTGCTGTGGCCAACAGCCTGGCGGCATCGGCCGCCTACTGGATTGGATGCGCGGCCAGCGAGCTCTACGTCACCCCGGGCGGGGAGGTGGGCTCGATTGGCGTCTGGCAGGCCCACTTCGACTACTCCAAGGCGCTGGAAGAGGATGGGGTCAAACCCACCCTCATCTCAGCGGGTAAGTACAAGGTTGAGGGTAACCCTTATGTGCCGTTGGACGCCGAGGCCCAGGCCTTCATGCAGTCCCGCGTCGACGACTACTACGGCGCCTTCGTCAAAGCTGTGGCCAAGGGCCGTAGCTTGTCGGTCGCTGAAGTACGAGACGGCATGGGCCAGGGCCGTGTCCTTGGCGCAGATGCTGCGCTTGCCCAGAAGATGGTGGACGGCATCGCCACCTTCGACGAAGTCCTGACTCAGATGCAAAAGAAAGCCCGTGCGTCTCAAGTCAAGGGCGCCACCCGCCTGGCACAGGCGCGCGCATCCCTCGTCCTGATCTAACCCACGCCATCCGCCGCACTCTCTAGAGGGCGGCAAACACCGCGACCCGTTGGTCGCACCTCAATTGCGGCCCGTAGGTCGCATCCAACCCAAGCAACCGCCTCGAGTCTTTGACCAGGCGGTTTTTTCATTTCTGGAGAGAACCTATGAGTAAGCAAC
>CAYPVA010000358.1:0-1832 GCA_964414045.1 uncultured Lishizhenia sp.
AACCAGTTGCACCCTTGCCGATGTAGCCGTAAGGCGCGACATCGTTGTTAGCCGGGCCGGCAATGTCGAGGTGAGCCCAGTCAATTTGAGAGGCATCGTCACCCTTCTTTGCTGGGCGATTGCCAACGAATTCCTTGAGGAACAAACCGCCAACCAACATTCCGCCGGCAGGGTTGCCGAGCTTGGCGTTGATTAGATCAGCGGTTTCGCCTTCAAGGTTCTTGCGAAGTTCGGCGGCAAGCGGCATGTGCCAAACTGGCTCACCAGCTACGTGCGCCGCATCCTTGACTCGGTCAACGCCCTCGCCAACACCCATAAGGCCTGCGTAGCGGTTGCCAAGAGCCACTGTTGCGGCTCCGGTGAGAGTCGCCACGTCAACAATCAGATCTGGGTTTTCTTCTGAGGCCAAAATCAGACCATCAGCCAGCACCAAACGACCCTCGGCGTCAGTGTTAGTGATTTCAACCGTCTTACCATTTCGGTAGCGAATGATGTCGTTTGGGCGAGCTGCAGTTGCGCTCGGCAGGTTTTCTGCGAGGCACATGTATGCGCTCACCTTGACATTCAGGCCCAGCTTGGCAATTGCCATGACCGCCTGGTAAACCGTTGCTGCGCCCGTCATGTCGTACTCCATGCCTATCATCGAGGTAGGTGGCTTGAGTGAAAGGCCGCCGCTGTCGAAGGTGATGCCCTTGCCCACAAATGCAAGCGACGCCTTGGCTCCGCGTGGCGAATACTCGATCTTTACCAAGCGGGGTCCGCGAGATGAGCCTGAACCGACGGCCATGAGACCGACAAGCTTGTCGCCGGCCAGCTTCTTTTCGTCCCAGACAGTCACCTTTACCGACGGTGCCTTGGCGTTCTTGACTACGTGTGCAGCAACAGCTGCAGGGAACAGTTCATTTGGCGGTGTGTTCACTAGGTCGCGAGTCGTGTGCACTGCGGTGGCGAGAACGCCAATTCGCTCCAGTTCGCCTGCGCTAACCTTGCGGCTCGAAACTAGGGCGACCTCCTTCAACTTCAGGCCTTTCTTAGTTCCCTTGAAGTCTTCAAAGACGTAGTTGCCGAGTGCGGCGCCTTCGAGAACTGCGGCAGCTTGCGCGGCGTTTGCTACAGGCAAGTCGAGCACTACCTTTGCAAAGCCACCCAGCTGACGTGAGGCCGCGCCACCTAGAGCACGCAATAAGTCGACATTCAAGTCATCCGAGCCCAAACCCAGGAGTGCCACCGCGGTTCCGTCACTGGCCTGAACGCGAGTGATTGATTCGGCAACTCCCGAAACGCCAAGAGCGTCTAGGTTCAGAGCCGAGAGGCGTCCCGTTGCGACCAATGAGGAAGCAATTCCCGAGTCAACAAGTTCTAGATTCTGAGCCTTGCCTCTGACGCCGACGACAACGATGGTGTCTTTGGTCGAGGTTGGAAGTTTGGAAATGACAGTCGTCTTTGAAGTGGTCATGTGTTCATGCTAACTGGGCGAAGTTAGGATTCTTGTGTGCTAGACCCAAGAGATTTATTTAGTTATTCCGAAGACGCGCAAAGCCTGGCGCCGGGGTTACACATGATTGCCGCTCTCTCTGGCTTCACGGACGCCGGTTCGACACTCGATCAAGTTGCAGATCAGCTTTTCAAGCAGTTCGATCACCAACTTATTGCGCAGTTCGATAACGATGAGCTTCTCGACTACCGCTCGCGTCGTCCGGTTATGTATTTCGAAAAGGATCACATCGCGGAGTATGAGCCACCGGTCTTGGCTCTATATTTGGTCTGGGATGAAGCCAAGCAGCCGTTCCTATTTCTAAGCGGCTTCGAGCCAGACTTTAAGTGGGAGGCCT
>CAYPVA010000359.1:0-1796 GCA_964414045.1 uncultured Lishizhenia sp.
ACAAATGTACTACAAATTTTAGAAATTGTAATACCCGATTAAATTTCTCCCATTAGGGCAAGCGTTTCTTTTGACGCCGCTTGCTCAGCCTCCTTTTTGGATAAACCTTTACCTTTTCCGTAAGCCGTTCTATTGATTTGTACCTCCATTTCATAATGCCATTTACCCTCATTGAATTGTTCGTCAAGTAATTTGAATTCAAGACTCAATTTTTTCCTTTGACACCAAATAAAAAGAGCAGATTTAAAATCAATTTCCTCCTCTAAAAGCTGTGCAAGATTGAGGTATTTTCTGAGCACATTATTGCGGATGATTTTTTTTGTTTGTTCATAACCTGCATCTAGGTAAATCGCACCTACCAACGCTTCTAAGGCATTGCCCTCTAGACCAGCTAAATTGATACTCCTGCTCTTGTTATAAACTAAATGGTCTCGAATGCCCATGCGCTCTCCTATACCTGATAGTGTTTTGCGATTGACAATCTTGGATTTTATTTTAGTGAGCTTGCCTTCGTCTGCATCAGGATATTTTTCAAAGATATAAGCAGCAACAATTGCATCTAAAATGGCGTCACCTAAAAACTCAAGCCTTTCGTTGGCTTGTAATAATGCTTCTTCGGCCAGAATACTTTTGTGGGTGAGCGCTTGTTTAAAGTACGCTATTTGAATAGGTTTATACCCAAAATGCTTCATGACAAAGCGAATGAGCGCTAGTTCATCAGCAGTTTTTTTCTTTGAAAACAAAGGAAATTTCAGCAACTTATGCGTTGAATTTCTTGACGATGATCGTAGTGTTGTGACCTCCAAAACCGAAAGTATTGGAAAGTGCAATATTTACCGTTCTTGCCTGTGGCTTGTGGAAGGTAAAATTCAATTTTGGATCTAGCTCAGGATCGTCTGTAAAGTGATTGATTGTAGGTGGTATCAAGTCATTTTTAACAGACAAAACACAAGCTACAGCTTCAATAGCGCCAGCAGCACCAAGTAGGTGACCTGTCATGGATTTAGTTGAGCTGATATTGAGGTTGTAGGCGTGCTCGCCAAAAACACTTTGAATGGCTTTCACCTCAGCGATATCTCCTAATGGAGTAGATGTACCATGGACGTTTACGTAATCTACGTCTTTAGGGTCGATTTCAGCATCTTCTAAGGCTGCTAACATGGTATTTCTTGCGCCGATACCGTCTGGGTGTGGTGCAGTCATGTGGTAAGCATCTCCGGACATTCCTCCGCCGATAACTTCCGCATAAATTTTTGCACCTCTTTTAACGGCGTGCTCGTATTCCTCAAGAATAAGACAACCAGAGCCCTCGCCTAGCACAAAACCATCGCGGTCGAGGTCAAAAGGACGAGATGCAGTCTCTGGGGATTCATTGCGGGTAGATAGCGCTTTTAAGGCGTTGAAACCACCCATACCCATTTCATTGACACCCGCTTCTGAACCACCAGTTACAATGGCGTCAGCTTTACCTAAACGAATGAGGTTGAAAGCGTCAATAATGGCATTTGTAGCCGATGCACAAGCAGATACACAAACATAATTTGGTCCGCGAAGACCATATTTGATAGAGATGTGACCCGCTGCGATATCAGCAATCATTTTTGGAATAAAGAATGGATTGAAACGCGGCGTTCCGTCTCCGCCAAAATATTCTCTGGCTTCTTCTTGGAAGGTTTTGAGACCACCAACGCCCGAACCCCAAATGACACCAATACGGTCAAGGTTGGGATTGGATTCAAGTAACGCAGCATCTGCCATAGCTTCCGTAGCGGTAACTATGGCATACTGCGAAAATT
>CAYPVA010000360.1:0-1793 GCA_964414045.1 uncultured Lishizhenia sp.
ATGTTGGAGAATTCGCCAGAGACAACAATTGGTTGGTTCAGAACGAAAACCTCAATAAGCAGTTCATGACCAACCATACCGCAAACCTGCAATTGAAGGCCACATTAGAACCGCTCAAGGACCTCAATATTAACCTCAACGCATCTAGAAATTACAGTACACAAGCGGGTGAGTTTTTCAGATGGAACCCTGGCAATTCACTTTTTGAAAGCCAAAGCAGGTTTGAAAGCAGTACGCTCACCTACACAACCATTTCCTGGGGAACGGCTTTTGCTAAAATGGACAGTTCTTTCCGTTCACCTATCTTCCAACAAATGATAGCCAACGGGCAACAAGTTTCCCAACTCATTGGGGCTACAAATTCCAATGCAAGTTCGTTACCAAATGGTTTTTATGATGGTTATTCATCTACGCAACAAGAAGTCGTTATCGGATCTTTCTTAACTGCCTACACCAATTCTCCGATCAATTCAAAAACGATCAATCCACGCAGCAATATGCCTTTGCCAAACTGGACAATCAACTATTCGGGTCTGACCAAATTTGAATTCACAAAAGATGTGGTGAAATCGTTTAAACTCAACCATGGTTACTCATCATCGGTTTCTGTGAACGGCATGCAGACAAACCTGAATGCTACGCTTGATGTAGCCGGTATGCCAAATGCCCGAGACCTCAACAACAACTTTATTGCGCCAATGCAGGTTCAAAATATAACCATCTCGGAGCGCTTTTCACCTTTAATCGGGATGTTGGCTACCTGGAATATCCTTGGCAAGAACATCACCACCAACTTTGAATACAAAAAAGACCGACAAGCGACACTCTCTTTAAACAACAACCAAGTGACAGAAACACTGGGTCAGGAAATCGTTATTGGCACGGTCGTCAATGTACCTAAACTAAAATTAGTGCGCAGTATTGACGCAAGTGACCTATTGATCAATGTCAACTTCTCATTTAGAGACAACGCAACAGTGATTCGTAAAGTTGTAGAAAACACCAACATGGCTACTGCAGGGCAAAAAACAGTGAGCTTCAAACTCGATGCCAACTACAAACTCAACGAATACCTGAGCGCTATTTTCTACTACGAACAATTTATCAATACGCCAAAAGTTTCATTGAGCTACCCTACCGGAAACCTCAAAACAGGGATTACTTTACGTTTTGACCTCAATGGTTTAAAATAAGACGGCATGGTTAGAACTGCTACCCCGAATGACGTACCTGCTATATTTTCACTGATTCAAGATTTAGCGAATTACGAACGCGCTCCAGAACAAGTGATAAACACGCCTGAGCAGCTTCAAATTGACCTTTTTACAGATAAAGTTTGTGAAGCCTTGGTGGCAACCAATGAACAAGGTATCGTTGTCGGTTTTGCCCTCTTCTATACTTCTTACTCAACTTGGAAAGGTCGCTGCCTTTATTTGGAAGATTTTTATGTCATTGACACTGAAAGAAAGCAAGGATACGGGCAAGCTTTATTTGATGAAGTCGTAAATATCGCTAAAAAACGAGGTGTGAAACGCATGGACTGGCAGGTCCTTGACTGGAATCATACAGCACTCAATTTCTATCGACGCAACCATGCTACCCTCGACCCTGAGTGGATCAATGGGCGACTTTTTTTTGAATAGCAGCCTTTTGATTTTCAAATATTCACAAAAATTGGGTTAATATTCAGTCAATCCAAGATGTTGTTCATTTGACACTTAGTCATTTAAATTTTCCAATTAAGTTTATTATTGAAATAAGGAGAGAAACAGGTTACTTCTTGTGTGTAGCAG
>CAYPVA010000361.1:0-1788 GCA_964414045.1 uncultured Lishizhenia sp.
AGGATTGTTAGGAGTCCAATAATCCACCTTAATTTGGTTATAACGACCCTGAAGGTAGTTCGAGTTTTGGTGGAACTTAGAAACAATCATTTGTCCTTGACGAGTAAAGATGAAGAATGACAAATCAAATCCTTTGTAAGAGAAACGATTTGTGATACCTCCAGTCCAAGATGGAACATCAGAACCTAATAACACACGGTCATCTGCTGTAATTTTTCCATCATTATTCGTGTCTTGTACTTTAATTTGACCTACAGTAAAGCCCATTGCCTTAGCTTTATCAGCCTCAGCTGTTTGCCAAATACCCGCATATTGATAATCATAATAAGAATTCAAAGGCTTTCCAATAAACCAACGGTTACCTACGTCATCTTTTGCTCCATTGTACAATGAAACAATCTCCTCTTGATTCTTATAGAATACAAAGTCAGTGCTCCATTTAAATCCATTAGCGGCATCAATATTGTTTGTCGTTAATGAAAGCTCTATACCACGGTTCATTGTCTCACCTACGTTACGAGTAACGGCAGCGAAACCAGTTGAAGTAGGCAATTGATCAGACAATAACAAATCCGTTGTATTTGTTTGATAATATTCAGCAGAACCAGAAACGCGACCTCTCCAGATAGAAAAATCAACCCCTAAGTTTTGTGAAGTAGATGTTTCCCACTTCAAATCTGCATTACCAATCGTGTTAGGACGGTAACCATAAGCTGCTGTGTTATTCCAAGCATAAGAGGTACGACCTTCTAATCCAACTGTTTGGTAGGGAGAAAGACCTTGGTTACCAACTTGAGCATAAGAAGCACGAACCTTTAATTCATCTAACCAAGTTAAGTCTTTCATGAAGTTTTCTTGGTGAACATTCCAACCTAAGGCTACACCAGGGAAGTTACCCCATTTAGAATTTTGCCCAAAACGAGATGAACCATCACGACGTGCAGTAACTGTTAATAAGTACTTTCCTTTATAGTCGTAGTTAATACGAGCCATGTAGGAAGCAATCGTCCATTGGATAAGATTAGAACCTACCCCTTGAATAGAAGACGCATTACCTACATTGTAAAACTGTTGCGTCTCTACAGGAACACCTAACACACTTTGAGTATATTGCTCAAAGTTATCACGTTGCATAGATTGTAATAAAGTTACACCTAAGTTGTGATCCTTAAATTGCTTGTTATATGTTAAGATATTTTCAATTGTATAGTTAAAACCTTGACGGTTATCTGTTGTAGCCGTTGGGTTACCACCTTTAATATTGTTCGTTAATGCTCCATAAAAACGACCATTACGAGAAATAGTAAAGTCAGGTCCAAAGTTCACACGGTATTTTAACCCTTTAGCTAATTCTAATTCAGCATAAATACTATTGAACATACGGTATTTCTTTGTCTCATCAATTACAGCACCTGGAACAATCTCATTCAAAGGATTCGTCAATAAGGCATCATCCGTTTGTTGGAAAATTAGATTTCCACTGTCATCATAAGCTCTCGCTAATGGGTTTTGTGATAATAAGAATCCATAAGGATTAATATTGGCACCATTAGTCACAGCATACATTAAATAAGAGGATGCACCTACTTTTAAACGTTTGTTCACTTGGTGATCCACACTAGCTCTAAATGAATAACGTGTAAAATCTAACCCTTGAATAATACCGTTGTCTTGGAAATAACCTGCATTAAGGGAGAATTGTGTTTTGTCATTACCGCCCTGAACCCCAATGGCATGGTTTTGCTGCACACCTTTTCTTACCATCATATCTTGGTAATCAAGTGAACG
>CAYPVA010000362.1:0-1782 GCA_964414045.1 uncultured Lishizhenia sp.
GGCTACCAGGACAAGATTGATAAATACAATCGCTACATCAAAGAAGTACAAGAAAAACTCAAGCACATTAAAAACTAGGCTCGGCTGCTTGAATCAGGGCTGATACACCTCATCCTGATTGATAAGTTCAATCCATTCGTCAACGCTTTTTGCATTTTCGATTTGAAAGCTGCCAGATTGTGTCCTGCGCAGGGCAATAAGCGTGGCTCCAGAAAATAAGCGCTGCCCGAAATCATGCGCAATACTCCGTATGTACGTGCCCTTGCTACAAGTAATTTTAAAATCAACTTCAGGGAAGCGCGCTGCATCAATTGTAAAGTCGAGGATTTCAATTTGTACCGCGCGCATTTCAACCGCTTTTCCGGCCCTTGCAAATTCGTAAGCACGCTTGCCGTCGATTTGTTTGGCAGAATAAATCGGGGGAAATTGATGCTGAACACCCAAAAAAGAAACACGAACTTTTTCTAATAATTCGCTGTCGATATGCCCGGTTTCGAACACTTCTTCAAAGGCTGTTTCTAGATCATAAGATGGCGTGGTTTTACCAATCAGAAAAGTGCCGGTATAGGTCTTGGTGTCGTTGGTGAGGCCTTCAATTAGTTTGGTGTGCTTGCCTAAACACAATATCAACAAGCCCGTGGCTAAAGGGTCAAGGGTTCCGGCATGGCCTACTTTTACATTTTTTACACCGAGTTTTTTCTTTAGATTCCAGCGGATTTTATTCACCACATCAAAAGAAGTCCAGGTGTAGGGTTTGTCGACAAGAATGGTGAGGCCGTCAGTGATGTCTAGCATTAGCCCGCCATTTGAAGATCAACACCCATTGCCAATAAGATCAACAAAAAAGCGCCTAGCGCAATTCGGTACCAACCAAATGCCCGGAAACCTTTTTGCTGTAGAAAAGAAATGAACGATTTAATGGCAAGATAAGCCACAATAAATGCGACCGCATTTCCTACGAATAACAATAGCCATTCTCGGCCACTCGACTGCATGAGTAGTTCTTTTTCGTCGTACATGCTCTTGAGCGTAGCTGCAAACATCGTCGGGACTGCCAAAAAAAATGAAAACTCTGCGGCAGTTTTGCGCGTCAGTTTTTGACTTAAACCACCGATGATTGTTGCGGCTGATCTGGAAACACCTGGTACCATAGCAATACATTGTATGGTGCCAATGATAAACGCAGACTTGAAATCGAGCTTAGGCTCTTTTTCTTGTTGTTCGTTGCCGGCAAAAAAACGGTCTACAAACAAGAGAATTACTCCGCCAAGCAATAAAGACCAAGCTACAACAGCTACGTTTTCAAGTAGTGCATCGATGTGTTTTTTGGCAAGCAATCCGATGATTGCCGTTGGAACGAAAGCAACAAAGAGCAAAAGATAAAAACGAAAAGACTGCAAGAATTTCTGAAAATAAACGAGCACAACCGATAAAATAGCCCCGAATTGGATGGCTACGGTAAATAACTTTACAAAACTGTCAGAAGCATTGCACATCAATGTGGAGGCAATAATCATGTGGCCAGTAGAAGAAATGGGTAAAAACTCCGTAAGGCCCTCTATGATGGCTAAGATGATGGCGTCGAGAAAGGTCATGAATTAGGCTTCGGTTTGGTCTTTTTTATTGCGTTTCATAATCGCATAAAAAATAACGACATAACCCACAACAATGAGCATTGGAGCAATTGTGATGCGAACTGTACTGAATAATTCGTCGGCTTTAAAAACTTTTGGGTTTTCAGAACCCCCGCCAATCATGAGTAAAAAACCAAGTATGTTGATC
>CAYPVA010000363.1:0-1375 GCA_964414045.1 uncultured Lishizhenia sp.
GGTCAGTGTTTCATGCTTTTGTAGATTGAAGCCATGACTGTCATGGGGCGTTTGCAGTCGTGCAGGGCCAGCATCTTCCGAAGGCCAAGGGCTGGCATAGTAGCCACTTGCTGTCATGGTGAGGGCTTCATTCAAGTGAACAGCATTCGCTGACGCTGCCGACGACGGCGCCAATATACAAATCCCACCAACACCAACAAGACGCCCATGCCTGCCAAATGCCATTGGTATCGTGGCCAATACACAAACACCAAAGAATTGATGACAACTTGCTGAATCGGGTCGTAACCCTCTGGCATGGGCAGCACGCCGTTGGCCTTGGCCCACTTTGCATAGTCGGCTTGCATGCTTTGAAACAACTCGGGCATCTCATGCTGCAAGTCATGCGTCTCGCCAGGGTCTTTGACAATGTTGTACAAGTGCCATTGGCCATCGCCCACAGGCGCTAGGTTGCTGAGCAATTTGAAATCGCCTTTGAACAGCGCGCGATTGCCTGAGAGCTCATAGCCGAGCACTTCATCTGGCCCACGGACACGTGTGGCTTTACCTTGAATGACGGGCATCAAACTGTGACCTGTCAACGGATAAATGGTTTGACCCTTGTACGAGGTTCCAGGGTGTTGAACACCTGCTAAATCCAACAAGGTGGGCACCACATCACTGACGTGCGTCAAGCTGTGTTTGACACTGTTCTTCAAATGATGGGCTTGCGTCGGCACACCAGAAATGATCAAAGGCACACGAATACCGCCTTCGCCTGCGAAAAATTTGTAGGTGTTCAAGGGTGCGGTTGCCGCTCGGGCCCATTGGGGGCCAATGATGCTGTAAGCCCCTTTGCTGCCCAACCGATCAAGGTCTCGGTTGTAGTTTTGATCCAACCACCAGCGGCCAACCGCTAAGGCGTAGGGGTCGGAAGCTTCTGCCCCGTTGTCTGACATGAAAACAAACACGGTGTTGTTGTATTCACCGGTTTGCTTCAGGTGTGCCAATAACCGGCCAATGTGATGGTCCATGGCTTCTGCCATGGCGGCGTAAACTTCCATGCGCCTGGCTTGATAAGCCTTGTCTTGTGCACTGAGTGTCTCCCACGCCACGTGTGTGGAAGGCAGTGGGGCCATGGGGGTGTTGGCTGGCACCAAGCCCATAGCAATGGCTTTGTCGCGGCGCTCTTGCCGCAAGACATCCCAACCTTTGTCGTACCGTCCTTTGTACTTGTCGATGAAGGACTGAGGTGCTTGAAGTGGAATGTGATTGGCTTGAAAGGCAATGTAGGCAAAGAATGGCTTGTCGGAGTTTTGATCCGCTTTGAGGTACTCAAGGGTTTTGTTGATGTAGTACTCAGACGAGTAAAACTCTTTCGGCATCTTGGCCTCTT
>CAYPVA010000363.1:1385-1777 GCA_964414045.1 uncultured Lishizhenia sp.
TGTCGTACCAATAAACTTTATCGGTCAAATCGAGGTACAGCTTGCCGGTTTCCCAATTGTCAGAGCCGCTGTCGCCCATCACCAAAGAGCGGTCGAAGCCACGAGCAGGTGGCAAGTTGTGCGGCTCTTTGCCCACATGCCATTTGCCTGCAACATAGGTGCGGTAGCCACTGTCTTGCAACAGGCTAGACACCGTGACCACACGTTGATTGAGCACACTCAAGTAGCCAGCACGTCCCACGTGTGATTGCGGAATGGTTTCGCGCATATTGCCGACGCCATTCAAATGGTTGTCAACACCTGTCAACAACATGGAGCGTGTAGGCGAGCAAGACGCACTGACGTGAAAGTTAGAAAACCGAACGCCCGTTTGGGCCAGTTGGTTCAGGTGG
>CAYPVA010000364.1:0-1768 GCA_964414045.1 uncultured Lishizhenia sp.
GCACTATTTTAGGGACTTTCCGGGATAAGTTTGGGGTGGAGTGGATGGTGGAGTGGAGTCAATAGGCCGATTAGCGACCTTTTTCCAATTTAAATTGGAGGGCATCTAGATACATAATTCCCCAGACATGGCCGTCTAAATCTACAACTGTTCTTAGGTACATATATGTTTCTTGGACAGAAGGAGCGGTTTCTCTCCCACCAGCTACAACCGCTTGGACGACTAATTCATCCACTTCAATCGCACTTGTGACAAGCAGTGTGTGAGATGAGTTATAAGCTGCCTTTCTCGCGTCAAATTCCCCGTGCGCATAAAAAAAAGTGGAAGTCTGTAACATCACATAAACCGCATCAGACCAAACAAAGCATTGTTGGCTTTCATCACTAAAAAGCGGGTTGATGCTGAAGCCCAATGCCATATAAAAAGGCTTTGACTTCGTTAGGTTTTCAACTGGAAGATTAATGAACATTTGTTGCATTATAGTTTACGCTCTTTTTAGTGTTAAACCTATTTGGCCCGCATGATAAGAATTATGGTATAAAATATGCGCAAATAAGCGTGCCTTAGAAACCGTTCCGAAAAAAGGCGTATCAATCGATTCGGACCATCCGTCTGCTGTTGTATCTTCTATCAATTGCGCTAACATGGTGTACCCCTTGTCTAATATGGTTTTCGTTTCATCACAATTGTTGCCTTGGCCTTCATCCTGTTGACCCATCGTAGTATTTGCTACATCACTAGGCTTGCCGAAAAAATACCCAAACATGAGCATAGTTTCTGCTATGTGACGATAAATAAAACCTACAGAAGAGGCGCCATCGCTTAACCGCAATGACACATTCTTTTCATTAATTTCATTGAAAGCAAAACTGCAGCTTAGCTGATTTTGCGCTAATAGTTCTTTAAAAATTTGCTTTTCCATAGTAGGTTATTTATCCGTTAGATGATAATTAAGCGCTTCCAATTTCCCTTTCTGGGCCACTAGTGCTGCCCCTTGAATACTTGCTTTTTTAGCATCCCACAAAGCGGGCATGGAAACTTTACCTTGCGAAAGGGAATACATCCAGCATAAATCGATGAAATTAATAAAGAGATTTGCTCGATAAAAGGTAGACGCCTTTTCGATTTGGAACCCGAGTTTTTGTAAGGTTCTATCGTTGAAAAAATACGATGTTCCCACGATTGTGACAGATTCAGAAATCTGCTTGTTTTCAATTAACGAGATTAGCTGTAATAAGCCTTCCAAATGATAAGCGAGTAGCCTATTTCTTAATTCAATTCCGGGCTTACAATTTCTAAAAACAAACAAATAATCAAAGCCTGTACCGCTATGTAAATCGATCTGTTTCTCGTTCGCCATATAGCCTAACAGCATAGGCGAATAATAGGTATATCCACCCGTTAGCTTAAAAATAGGCGTATACAAAAATTGGCTAATGGGAACGTATAAAATGAACGCTGCGTAAAAGAGCGGTTGATCTGAACCCTTTTCGATGATCAAAACTGCCAGAAAAAAACCAGCCAAAAGAAATAGAATGGATTCAATCCAGACTAAGGCTTTTGGCTGTTTATAAAAATCATTCATTCAACTATTTATTATTCCAGCCATCGATAAAGCCGGCTTTAATTTGATCATAATTGGAAATAAAAGAAACAATTAAGATTACCCAAAGGATTAGCTTCCAATTGTTCTTTACTAATGTTTTCAAGTCAGTGATAAATTGATTCATATCCGTGATTTTAATGGTGAAATTAAACTCGTAGGGTT
>CAYPVA010000365.1:0-1765 GCA_964414045.1 uncultured Lishizhenia sp.
ACCTTTGCACCACTCTGATTGGCCAATTGCTGCAGCGTTGCGTGCCTTGCAGCTGATTCTTGTTGCTCGAGTTGTAGTGCTTCGACGATGAGTTTTCCTGACTTCGTGTAAATTTTACCGTTGACGTTCGTTTGAATCTTCCAAGTGTAGCGTCCTGGTTTTAACTTCCCGGCGTTGTATTGATAATAAGCGCCTTTAGCTTGTAGTGCTCCTTTTCTGATTTGGCCTTTTTCGTTGCGCAATTCCCAACTTATATTCGGGCTCGTGATGGCTTGCAAAGAAGCATTGTAAAAACTTGCATTAAACAGGAAGTCTTGTGTAGCATCGAGCCTGACCGGTACTTGCACGCGTAGGCCCATTCCTTCTTTTTTAACTAATAGATAATTACAGATTTGACCGACAAATGATTGAAAGGCAGCGTGGCTTTGGGTTTTTTGAAAGGCTTGTAACTTCCAGCGCCAAATCCCTTCGCCAAGCAAGCAAGCAACGCGTTGTTGTTTGTATTCAGAAAAGCTCAGTAAGGGTTCTTTTTTTTGAATCTGCCCAATGCGCTGCTTTAATAAAACTTGTGTTGAGCCCAATGCTGCGACTTCTCCGAATCGTCTTTGCAGCGGAGGAAATTGTTCGATCAATTGTACCCATTGTTGTTCGGCTTCGAAGAGTGAAAAACCATCTTGCACAGCGCTTTGAACCTCTTCAAGCTGTTGTCTTAGTTGCAAATTGAGTCCAAGCGGCAAGAGCTTGGTACTCGTCATTTCAGCTTGGCTACCTAAAATAAACCACGTTGAAATTTGCAAGGCTTTGATGTCGTTGAGCACTTTGGCGTCAAAACCGTTTGAAGGTTCATGCCAAATGATGAGATCGTATTTATTGATCTCTGAACGCGCTTGAATTGGGGTTTTGTAGGTCAGTTGGTAATTTTCGTTGCCCTTTAATGCACTGGAAATTGCGGCGATGTCTGGGTGGGGGGCATTGGCCAATAAAAGAATTTGATGACGGCTATCGGCCACTTCGATATAGATTGTTTTGATATTGTTTTTGAGTGTAAATTCTCCTGGAAGGCTGCTGAGAACAATGCGGTATTCCCTGACGCCAGGTTTTTTGGCCTTTTGCGTAAATGTGAGGGTTTGGGTAGATTGAAATTGCGCTTGGTGTCGGATGGTTTGTTGGGCAATTTCGCGGCCATCTTCAAATAAACGAACAACAGCAGTTTTTCCGGCCAGTCTATAAGCTTCGAGATCAACCTCGATTGGAAATTCGTTGTTCAGAAAAGTGATTTCATTATAGGCTACATTCTGGATCAGCTGATCCTTTTTAAGTGTAGTATCGCCAACCGCTAGCCCAAATATCGGTGTCAGTGGCAAGTGCTCAGCTTGATACGTTGGATTGGCTCCTACGTTATAATTTCCATCTGATATCAAGACCACAGCACCGATATTTTTATTAAAGTATTGGGTGCTGAGTTGCTCAAAAGCAGACTCCATATTCGTTTTTTGATCTTGAAATTGCTGTGATTTGCGATGGAGGTCCGTCCCAAAATAATAGGTATCAAATTGAAATTTACCTCGAAATTGGTCCTTGAGCTGTTGCTGAAAACCATTGATTGCTTTCGTCAGCGTTTCAGGGCGTTCGTCATTGCGCATCGAGGCAGAATCGTCAATAAGGGTAACTACAATCGGTAATTCTGTCCTGAAGTCGAGCATTTCGAGCGTTAGTCCGAGTAAAAGCACGCCGATAACAGAAAGGATACTTGCTCTTAGGGAAG
>CAYPVA010000366.1:0-1310 GCA_964414045.1 uncultured Lishizhenia sp.
AGACCGGTTGGCTAACTGGCAACAGTCCTGCCACCCACGAGGGTCACAGGAGCGCTTGGTGCGCCAGCGCCAGCCGAGTTAGTGGCGGTGACGGTAAAGAGAGCGGTTTGACCCTTGCCAAGGTTCAGCGGCCAGACGTACGAAATCGTAGCGCGACCATTTGCGGCAACGGTTGGCCCGTTTGACCAGGTGTTTCCGTTATTGGTCGAAACCTTGAGGATGTAAGAAGTAACAATCGCGCCACCGTTATTAGCCGGCGCATCCCAAGTCAAGCTCACGCCGTTGCTGACCTTTGTAACCACAAGGTTTTGTGGTGCAGTCGGAGCAACTACCGGGCCCGAAACCGAAGTGACGGTCGAGTATGGGCTGAGGCCGATCGCGTTTCGCGCTGCCACTCGGTAGTAAACCGCCTGACCAGCAGCCGGCATCGGAACGGTGTAGGTGCCAGCGGTCACGGTTGCGACAGTTGTCCAGGTTGAGGTCGAAGTGTTGGTTGCACTTGACTGCAACTGGTAGTCAAGCAACGGCGAACCATTGGCATTCGAAACACCCCAATTAAGGGTGTAGATCTCGGTGGTCGCCGTTTCATTAAAAAAGAGCGGTGCCGTTGGAACATCGGCTGGGCTGGTGAAGCTCAGATAGTTGGGGCCTGACTGCGACTTGCCGGCTAGCGCCTGCACGCGAACCCAGTATCTAGTAACCGGGAGCAACGACAAACGGTAGCTGGTGGTTGCTGCAGGCAGAATAAGGGTTGCCTTCGGAGTCAACGAGGTTGCATAGCCCCAAGTGAACTCGTAGCTGACCGGATAGTTAGGGTCGGTCTGGGCCGATGCCGTCCAGTTGACGTTTACCGATTTGCCCGTCAAATCTGCGAGAGTTACGGTCGGAGTCGCCGGAGCCAGTGGGCCGGTCGTGTAGTTGAACTCAACCGGAACACCAGGGCCAGCCGCATTGGTAGCCCAAATCTTGAACGAGTAATCGGTGAGCGGGGTCAGACGGTTTACGTTGGCCATCGGCGAGGTGTTAGTCATCGCGGTGGTCCAAATGCCGTTTAGGAGCACCTGAGCGGTGTAATAGGTGATCGCGTTGCCACCGTTAGCAGGAGCAGTCCATTCAAGTCGCACGGAGTTTCCGTGATCAAACGGAACTCTGACATTGGTCGGAGCACCAGGCACGTTGCCGAGACTGGTGAACGAAACGATCGCGCTTGGCAACGAGGTGGCAGCCACGTTTACTGCACTGACCTGAACCTGGTAGACGGTTGTAGCAGTAAGCCCGGTGAGGGTTGCGGTGGTGGTGGTTGCGTCAAC
>CAYPVA010000366.1:1320-1752 GCA_964414045.1 uncultured Lishizhenia sp.
AGCCGACGCAGCCGAAGCGCGGTATTCAACCTTGTAGCCGGTCACCGGCGATCCGCCGTCACTTACTGGCGCTGTCCACGAGACAGTTGCGCCAGTCTGGGTGATAGCCGAAACTGCAACGCCAGTTGGAGCATCCGGTGCGCCGATTACCGGAGCCGGCGGAGCAACAGTGTTCAGGAACGAGATGTTCAAGAGCGAATCGTTGGTTGACAACGAGTTGGTGATAACACTCTTGAGTCCGTTGTCTTGGAGTGCAGTTAGAACCTGAGCAGGCTTGTAGGTCGGGTTTGCGCCCAAAACAAGGGCGGCTGCACCGGCAACGTGAGGCGATGCCATCGAGGTTCCCGACATGGTAGTCGAGCTGCCCGGAGCAAATGCGTTGTCAGAAACGATGCTCAAGCCCGGTGCATAAATGTCGACACAGGTGCCGTA
>CAYPVA010000367.1:0-913 GCA_964414045.1 uncultured Lishizhenia sp.
GCGTTTTTTTTTATAAAGTTACAAATTAATTTAAAGTGCCAAGCTTTGTGAGTTTTGCTTGAACTTTTTGTCCGAGTTCTACATCAATTTTTGTGCCCAAAGGCAAAAATAAATCAACTCTCGATCCAAATTTAATGAAGCCAAATTCTTCACCTTGTTTGGCTCGATCACCTCTCTGAGCGTAATAACAGATTCTTCGGGCTAGCGCTCCAGCAATTTGGCGGAAAAGTACCTCAGTGCCATTATGGTGCTTCACAACGCAAGTGCTGCGTTCGTTGTCGGTACTGCTTTTAGGGTGCCAAGCCACTAGGAAAAGCCCCGGATGATATTTCGTGTAGCTCACTTCGCCGCTAATTGGGTAGTAGTTGGCATGTACGTTCAATGGCGACATGAAAATAGAGACCTGAATGCGTTTGTCTTTGAAATATTCGGTTTCTTCAACCTCTTCAATGACAACAACCTTTCCGTCGGCAGGGCACATGATGTCGAGTTCTTTGCCTGAACAAATTCTTTTTGGAATTCGAAAGAACTGAATGATCAAATAAAGCAAAACGACAAAGCCCGTTTGTAAGAAGAGATATAGCCAAAACAAAGAGTTTGCAAGTAAGTAATAACAGAGTACACTCAGACCCAAAAAAATGACGCTGCTTCCGAGCATTATAGAGCGACCCTCGCGGTGAAAAGTAATCATTTCCAGTAGAGATAAATTATAGACCAACAATAAAAGAAAGGAATCGTAAATAGGGCAGCATCGAAACGATCGAGCACGCCGCCGTGCCCTGGTAAAATTTTACCGCTGTCTTTGATGTTCAAACTTCTTTTGAATATAGATTTAAGTAAGACTGCGAAAATAGCTCCGTGCGCAATGATCAGATCAGAAATCTGACAAAATAGAACCTCGCCTTTGTTTATT
>CAYPVA010000367.1:923-1744 GCA_964414045.1 uncultured Lishizhenia sp.
CAAAGTAAATAGTATGCCCCCGATGGTGCCTTCCCATGTTTTCTTAGGGGAAATACGTTCAAAAAGTTTGTGTTTTCCGAAAGCCCTACCGCTAAAGTAAGCAAATGAATCGTTGGTCCAGATGAGTAAGAACATACCCAATACTTTTGGCAGTGGCGAAGTATCTCTGACGTGTAAATCTATACTAAGGTAGAAGGGCCCAACCACATAGATTATTCCAAAAACTAATACCGAAATATTGAGCAGCGGATGCGCATGTTTGGCCCAGAGTTCATTGAGAATTAGGGTGAAAAACAACGGAAAGATAAGGCTCAGCGAGATTACAGAGAACCATTCAAAGCTAATGCCAACAAGCAGAATATAGATGAAAATCCCGATGAAAATTCCAATTTCGCTTGAAACTTCAACAACCTGATGAGACTTGAAAAAACGATAGAACTCCCAGAGGCCTACCACCATAAAAAAAGAAAACACAAGTGCAAAAGCGTAGGGATTCCAGAGCATAGAGCCGATGACGAGGGTGCCGAATACAGCCCCGGTAATCATGCGTTGCCCCAGGTTTCCTATCATGCGTCGGTCGGATTTTCTGCTTGCTCTTCTTTGTGATCTTCGTTATGTTGGTCAGGAGCAGTTTCGCTGATGTCTTCATTGGTTGAAGTTGTAAAATCTGCTTCGTTTACTTCGCTTGAATCGATAGGCGCTGCTGTTTCTATTTGCACTTCCTCATTTAGGTCTTCGATCGGATCCCATTGACGCTTGCCGAAAATTGCTTCGAGATCTTCTTTGAAAATGACTTCTGAGGTCAGGAGGCGATCTGCGAG
>CAYPVA010000368.1:0-1742 GCA_964414045.1 uncultured Lishizhenia sp.
TCAAATATTGAGCCACTTGGTTATTGATATTTCTTTACTCGTTTGTGGATAAGTCGAGGGACATCACTGCTTCTTCAACTCCTTTCATCGACTTTGTTCGACTGCTCTTTGACCCTTTCGTCTTAGCACTAGAGCTCCTGAATCGCCAACTTTGATTACCTGTTTCAACACAGTCTTCTTCTCAGCCCCTCAACAAATACATACTCACAGCTCCAGTCAAACTGAAAAGCCTCCCCAAGCTCAAAGCTCAGCGGAACAAAGCCAGCATGCCTCGGTGCATTCTTGTGCTGATCTCGCCAATGTTTGCAGTATTCATAGACTGGTCCTTTACTGCCTGCGTATCCCAGTTCACGGATGCCTTCAAAGATTTGCTTAGTCGTTCTGCGATCTCGCTTACCTCGATGTGCATCGGCTTTTAACCACAAAACTAGCTGTTCTTTGTAAGGCTCCAATATCGAAACAGATGGCACTCGTCTTCGATATTTAGGTTCAACCATATCGCCCAAAGCAAGCCAGCGCGAAGCTGTGTTGCGGGCAATTCCTACCCTCTGGGCTGCCTCGCGAACTGATACTCCTTCACGCAATACCAGACGACGCAATTTGCTAAGTGTTCCCACGTTGATCACTCCTGCACACCCTGCCTAAAAAATTAGCAGGATATGTTGAACGTGGCTCAAACCTTGTCGTGAATGATGGGGGAAATGGCTCAGTTTTGAAAATAAACCAACAGCAGGCGGCAAGACTGTTGAGCAGGGATGCCACACTTTGAGTCCATCGTTTGCGAAAATTGACACTGGTTGTCGATTGCTTCATTGTTAACTCCACGCCAAATGTTTGATAGATACTTTGATGTTCTCAGCAAAAACATCCATTGGTATCAATTTTATGTTCTCGATGAGTCATTATCGTCATTAATTCTCATTTTTGAGAGTTCAACAAGGCGCTGTTTGTGTAAATTTGTATCCTTATTGCATATATATTTTTATAAATTCAATTTATTTGGTGAAAAATTGGTAAATACGTTTTAATCGAATTCATCATTCATTGAGCTGTACGGCTTATTCGACGACTCCGTCGAGGACATGCGCACATGAGATCGTTTTTTGATAGCGGCATTTTTCTGACCGATGTTTCTGCATAGCCACGCTGGGCGTGCGGACGATCAGCCCAATTTCTTGACGGCGGTCAACCGTGGTCTGTTGCAGATGATTGGGCCCCAGGCGTTGGCGATCCGTTCATGGCGAATGCCTGTGGGTCGCAAGCTGGGGCTGGACACGATGCTCAGGGAGATTGCTGTACTGGTTGTGAGTTCGCTGGTGACTTACAGCAGCACGCACAGGTTAACTTTGCGCCAAAAGCAAACGAAATCGGACAATCAGGCGGTGCATCTGGCAATTTGCAGCCTGTGGCTTTGAATCTTGTGGTAGCTGGGGCACTGCAACGGGTCAGGCCCCAAGTGGAGCGATTGCGGGTGCAATTGCAGCATCTGACGACACCCGGTACTTGCGTGATGACGGTGTCTCGCAGCGCCCAGGGGGACACCTTCTCTACCTTGGGCTGGCCGTGCACGGCATCCACACCAGGCGGCGTGGATGTAACAAAGACTCAGACGCCGTAGCGGTCGCGGTAGGCCTGCACTTTGGGCAGGTGTTGGCCCATGTCGTTGCCTTCCTGGGCGGACAGGTAGGCCAGCAGGTCGGACAGTTGCGCGATGCAGCACACGCCCATGCCCAGGGTGTTGC
>CAYPVA010000369.1:0-349 GCA_964414045.1 uncultured Lishizhenia sp.
TGATTAGACTGCTGCTGTTTTTATGTTTTGTAGGTCCGCTATGGGGGCAGCAAGATCAAAACCAGCTCAAGCGCGAGCAGCAGAAATTAGAGAAGCGCATTGCCAACACTAAAAAGCTCTTGAATAAAGTCAAGAACAATAGCCAGGCTTCGCTTAATGAAATTAGGCTCATAGAAAACCAGATCAAAAGTCGGGAGGCACTCGTCAATTTATTTGACAATCAGGTGCGCACAGCCGAAATGAAAATCGTCCAGAAAAAAATGGAGATCAAGCGCTTGCGCGCAAAATTAATCGCACTCAAACAACAGTACCGAAACATGTTTTTGTATGCCTACAAGCACCGTGGCAA
>CAYPVA010000369.1:359-1740 GCA_964414045.1 uncultured Lishizhenia sp.
CAATTACAATAAAGTCATGTACCTTCTGGCTTCTTCCGATTACAATGAAGCGCTCAGACGCAATCGCTATTTAAAGAAAGTCGCCGCTGTACAGCGCAAACAAGCAGCATTAATTAAGCAGCATCAGCAGTTGGTGGCCAAAGAAATTGGGCAAATTGATGCCGAAAAACAAATCAAACAACAAGCCTTAGAGGAGAAAAAGCAAGAGCGACAATTAATTGAAAAGGATAAATCGAAGAAAGAAAAATCGTATCAGAAGTTTAAAAAAGAAGAACAAGCGCTAATTACCCAACTTAAAGAAGACGAGCGCAAAAAATTGCAGCTTAAGAAACAAATTGATGCAGCTATTAGAGCAGATATCGCCAAAGAGCAAGCGAGGGAAGCGGCTAGACAAGCAGAATTGGCTAAAACTGCAACGAAGACGACAACCAAAACAACCACTAAAACAACCACAAAAACTACACGTTCTCCTTCTGAAACAGGACAAAAGACAACCACAAACCCAGCGCCAGCTCCAAAAGTAGTTGCCACACCAATTTCCACAGAAGGAGCTGCTATTGGCAAAAGTTTTGAAAATAACCGCGGACGCTTGCCATGGCCTGTAGATAACGGCAGTATCACCGAAAGATTTGGGCGCAATTACCATCCTACGTTAAGTGGTGTAGAATGGAATAACAATGGCATTGATATTACCTGCAATAAAAACTCCAGGGTGCGAGCTGTATTTGAAGGCGAAGTAACAACAGTTTTTTCTGTACCAGGAGCAGGTAAAGTTGTCATTGTCAAACATGGTGCTTATCGTACTGTTTATGGCAATTTAGCTGAGACATTTGTTGGAGTAGGCGCTAAGGTTTCTACCAAACAAGCCATCGGGACTTTATTAAATGACGGAGGTGTTTCAATTTGCCATTTTGAAGTGCACCAGGTCGTAGGCGTTAATCCGGTAACACTCAACCCATCACTTTGGATCGGCCGTTAGTGCCAGTTCTTTTTCATAGACCAACCACATCGCGCAAATAGCCCAAATTGGTACGGCAGCTTTGTCGGTATCGAGGTAGTTATTTAAAAAAGCATGTATAAAATAAGTGCTAAGCGCCATTATTGTACTTAATACAAGAACACGGTCTTCTTTATTTTCTTTCGGTAGCCGGTGATATAATGTAATTCCAGTGTAAAAAAGCGCGGCTACGATGCCGATAAAGCTCAACATTCCGATCAGACCAGTTTCTGCAAGTGCTCCGAGGTATTCGCTGTGCGCATTGCCCATATCGCCGAAATTCGTAGAAATAATGGTGAGATTCTCTGGCCGTTGAAAAGGCGCATATTCAAAGGCGTAGGTTCCAGGGCCATAGCCCATTATTGGTCTTTCTTTGAACATCGC
>CAYPVA010000370.1:0-1738 GCA_964414045.1 uncultured Lishizhenia sp.
GCTGAATGCCAGCCCCCTCGAACGCCTTGGCGATTTCCAATGGATCCGAACTATAAACCGTCTTTTGTTGGTAATCTCCTTGCGTTAATCGAACGCATTGTCCTCCGATAATGTCGATGGCCGGGATGAGTTGGAACATAGGATTAAAGCGCTAAGAAGTTTTGAATAATTTTTTGACCAGCCATGCCGGAGATTTCTGCGTGGAATTGCGCCGCGTAGAAATTATCTTTTTGCAACATCGCTGAGAAAGGTTGCGTATAATCACAAACCGCTGTCGTATAGGGATTTAAAGGTGCATAATACGAGTGCACAAAATATACATATTCTTCCTTCTTCAGACCTTGCATCAAGGCATTTTCGCCCTGCGCCTCGATGGAATTCCAGCCAACATGCGGTATTTTGAGGTCAGTGCTCACAAATCGTTTTACGGAAACATCAAAAACTCCCATGCAAGTGGTGTTGTTTTCTTCGGATTCCTTGCACAACAACTGCATGCCAATGCAAGTTGCTAATACGGGTTGTTTGAGGCTTGGTATGAGTTGGTCCAACCCTTTCTCCCGTAAATAGGACATGGCTGTACTAGCTTCGCCTACTCCGGGGAAAATCACTTTGTCGGCCGATTGAATCGTCTTTTCATCATCCGTCCATTGGTATTTTACCCCGATCCGGTCCAAGGCGTACATAACCGATTGCACATTTCCGGCGTTGTATTTGATGATTGCGATTTCCATGGACGAATTTTAAATGGGCAAAATGCCCTGCAAAGGTAGTTAAAAGGGCTTGGATTATGAAAAGAAGCGTATATTTGTTGGCCTTATGCTTCCCAACCGACGAATTCTTCTCGAAACCTTATACCTCCTTCGCATGGGAGCTCTACCTGTTCTATCCAGCCTATTACTCGGTTATTTTGCACTCGCGAACCCCAGTTTCTTCACGAGTTTTTCGATTATGGAATTCGTGTTATTCTGGATTTCAGCCATATTTATTATGGGCTTGGCATTTTGCCCTACCACCTTTTTTGCCTTATTCACGGGCTATGTCTGGGGCTGGTCTGGCTTGTTCCCTTTAATTATTGCCTATGCCATTGCCTCCATATTGGGTTATGGCCTAGCCCGCAAAATGAAGGGGGACGCGCTCATCGAATTAATTCGAACGAAATTTAAAGCCAGTGAATTCCTGTCGAATGTTCAGGCTCAATCGTTTGCTTGGGTGTTTTTAGCCCGACTATCCCCCATCTTCCCCTTTGCCATCACCAATGCCTTAATGGCCTTTTTGGGTGTTCCTTTGCGGCAATTTTTTATCGGAGGGACTTTGGGTATGCTTCCTAGGACGCTCATTGCCTTATGGACCGGTAGTCAAGCAGCCTCCTGGGCTAATCTCATGAATCATCCCGAGGCGATGCGTTGGCAAGATTTCGTTAGTATTATAATGTTGGGTTTTTCCGTGATTGGTATGTTTTTCCTCACCAAACGAAAATCCTAGTGCTTGACAAATAGGTATAGAAATCCGACCATTACTGCCAATTGTCCAATCCAAAAAGTAAACATCCATCGGAGAATATTTTTTTCTGACTCGGCAATCTTGGTTAATAGTTCTAGCTTTAACTCCATCAGTCGAACATCCAAATATTCTTTGGTCACAAAGTTCTTCGTCCGATCTTCGATCGTTTCCTCAATAACATTCACAAATTCCATGGCATCTTTTTCCACTAAGTGGAGTTTTTTATGCGCTAATTGAT
>CAYPVA010000371.1:0-1729 GCA_964414045.1 uncultured Lishizhenia sp.
GTAGAAGCGTCGCCAAGCAAAGCTTGTTGTTGAGCAGTACCTTTACTGTTTACTAAGTTTCTGAGAGAGTCAGCACTTAAAACATCAAAATATTTTGCGATGGTCGAAACCGAAGTCTTTGAATCCAATACAACTTTTACATTGTTTCCGGCAGAACCGCGCTTCGTTGTAATCAAGATGACACCATTCGCTGCTCTGGAACCGTAAATTGCTGTAGCCGATGCATCTTTGAGTACCACAAAAGAAGCAATGTCATTCGGGTTGATCAAAGAAAGCGGGTTCGCAGCACCGGCAATACCACCATTATCAAGCGGAACACCGTCAACTACGATGAGTGGGTCATTTGATGCATTGATTGAGGTTCCACCGCGCAAACGAAGTGTACTTCCTGAACCTGGCGCACCATCATTAGAGGTAACTTTCAAGCCAGCTACTTTACCCATCACTAATTGTTCTGGTGTAGCTAATGAACCTTGTACAAAGTTCTTTTCAGTGATTACGGCAGCCGAACCGGTGAGGTCTTTGGTGCGTTGTGTTCCATAACCAATGACTACGATATCACCTGTTTCTTGAACCTTAGATGCGAACTGGAAATCATTGGTAACCATTTGGTTGGCCACAATTGTAACTTCATCAGTTTGCGAATTGAAGCCCATAAATTTGAAGATGAGTTTGTAAGTTCCTGCTTTGAGGCCGGTAATTTCGTAATAACCTTTCTCGTTGGAAACAGCACCCTTACCTTGCCCTTCTACTAATACTGATGCATTGTAGAGGGGATTCCCCGAAGCATCAGTAATGTTTCCTTTGACACCAGTTTGAGCAAAAGCCAAACTTGTAAAGCCAAGAAACAGTAAAAAGGCAAATAAACTTGTAGTAGTTTTCATTTGCATAGTTCTCGTTTTTGCGTTTATAACAGATTAATCAGTCAAATATATTTTATTTTTTCTTAATGTCAAGTTGACACACTGAAAAAGTTTTCACCATTTGATCTCAATGAGCGCAGCATTTTGTTCATTGTTCAGTTGCATCAAATTGGCAATCTGTAAGACTTGCTTTTCTTCTTCGAAAGTAAATTTCACCCTTTTTCCACCTACCTTCACACTTTTAGGAGCTTTATTGGTATGTACCTGCACTGCGAATTGAAAAGACTTATTTTGAAGTTGCGCTCCAAAATCAGCCTTGAATTCTAAGGTGCAATGAGTTGCAGATTTTACCGAAGTACAGGCTAATTTTTTCGACAAGCCGTTTGGCTCTGCCTGAGCAACATTGCCGTCGTCCTCATACCAAGTGAATGCTGATGTCAAAGTTGCTTGTTGCGCATCGATGTAATAATGCAGCACCACTGTACTATCTTGATAATCAGCTGTACTTTGAATGATTGGGCTCATCGGAACAAAAGAACCTGAACGCACAAATACTGGTATATGCTGCAATGTTTTAGGGGTCATTATGTCATGGTATTCGGTTTGGTAAAAACACGAAAGCAGATACTCATTGGCAACCAACCGCCCAGAATGAAAATCAAACCAACTTGCCGAAGCAGGCAACTTGGTGTGCACTTCATTTTGAGATGCATATGCTTGAGAATTCAATGAATCAGTAATTGCATGTACTATAAATGCCGGGCCCCACATGTAGGAGTCTGTAGATTCAAAAGACCATTTGGCTTCAGGGAATTCCATAAAAATAGGGCGTAAAAGTGGGGTTCCCTTGGTAGCATTTTCATAAG
>CAYPVA010000372.1:0-970 GCA_964414045.1 uncultured Lishizhenia sp.
CTGCGAACTGGAAAGTCTCCAACACGGAAGTTCCGTTTTCGTTATACGATATCCACCAGCTAATCGAACAGCAATCGGACATCCGTAAGTCAGGCCAAATGCGCTTGGTGATTGAAACCCTAAATGAGCAGCGCCCAGTTGGCGTGATCGATCTCTACGACCTTAACTTTAAACATGGTTACGGCGCAGTTGGTATTCTAATAGCCGCCGATTCAGATAAAGGCAAAGGCTATGCCTCAGAGGCGTTAAAGTTATTCAGCACTTATTGTAATGAAATTCTAGACTTACGCAATTTGTACTGCCAAATACATGGCGACAACCAAGCGAGCATCGCATTGTTTGAAAAAGCTGGTTTCATGCATGCAGGCACTCGTAAAAATTGGTTGCGCTATAAAAATGATTATTTTGACGAACTTACCTATCAATTATGTCTAAAAAGCAAAAGTTAGTTTTAATTTCTGTAGCTATTCTACTCGGTTTAACTGTAGTTTTATTTCCTAAACTTAAATATGTTTATGCTGCTTTTCAAAAGTCAAGTAACAATGAAGAAGTGACTATTTTCCTTTCGAACCAAGATGGCGAATTAAACATTGAAAAAATTACACAATTATTATTAGAAAAAGGAATTATTTCATCTAAAGAACAATTCGAATTGGTCGGGAATGAAAAACAAATGAATGCCCGTAATATTGCCCCAGGTAAATACGTAATTACACCCGGAACTGCATTTCGTCATATATGGAATGGTTTCAAAATCAATAGCAATGGCAATGGCAATGCCGAACAAACAGTTCAGGTAAGTTTTGAAAATTGCCGTACACTCAATGACCTAGCGGGGAAACTTCAAAAACAACTCGACCTAGACAGCGCTGCTTTTATCGCATACTTGCAAAACGGCCAAACTTTGTCGCGTTTGGGCTTTACTTTAGAACAACTGTTAATAGAGCTTAATGATAAATTACATAATATT
>CAYPVA010000372.1:980-1721 GCA_964414045.1 uncultured Lishizhenia sp.
AGAACAACTTCCGGCCCTTTTTATACCGAATACCTACGAACTTTACTGGGACCAAACTCCACCGCTTTTTGTAGATCGCATGGCTGAAGAATTCA
Source organism: uncultured Lishizhenia sp. (assembly GCA_964414045.1). Lineage (GTDB taxonomy): Bacteria > Bacteroidota > Bacteroidia > Flavobacteriales_D > Crocinitomicaceae > UBA952. The sequence continues at coordinate 1,076 of CAYPVA010000372.1, forward strand.
AGAATTTCTGGACCCCAGAACGAAAAGCAAAATTAACCAATGTTGGCTTGACAGCCCCGAGTGAAGCAGTAACACTTGCTAGTATTGTCTATTCAGAGCAAAGTCGCAAAGCTGATGAATGGCCTATCATTGCAGGGCTTTATTTGAATAGAGTCAAGCAAGGTATAAAGTTACAATCAGATCCTACATTTAAGTTTTGCTGGGGAGAGCAACTCAAAGGTGTTCAGCGCTTACTGGCTGTTCATCGCGATATCGATTGCCCTTACAATACCTATAAAATCAAAGGCTTGCCGCCCGGACCAATTTATTTGCCGCCTGTGGGCGTCGTGGAGGCAGTGCTCAATCCGGACAAAAACGACTATATTTTTATGTGTGCAAAACCCGACTACTCGGGTCGGCACAATTTTACGGCCTCTGGTGCTGAGCATGCTAAAAATGCCAAAGCTTTTCAGAATTGGTTGGCTGCAGAACTTCGCAAACGTTAATTCATGAAAAGAAGACAATTTATTCGTTTAGGTGCGGCAGTAAGCGCCCTTAGTTTTGTAGAAACTGCAAAAGCTGGCCAAATTTTAGCTCAGGGAGCACAGGGCGCAGTAAAAGGCCCTATTGTACTCTCTACCTGGAACCACGGTTTGGCTGCTAATGA
>CAYPVA010000373.1:0-441 GCA_964414045.1 uncultured Lishizhenia sp.
CGTCGTTTTTCAAGAAACGACGTCGACACAAACGCACGTACCAATTCGAAAGTTGTTGTGTGACAAATTCTTGGATTGCTCGGCCAGCTCTTGTAGGCTCGTAACTTTCGTAGGCGCTATCTACCTCAGCAATAAGCGAATTGAGTTTAGAAAGGATCCATTGGTCAATTTCTGGGCGTTGCTCATGTGCGATTGTTTCCTCTTGATAAGAGAAGCCATCAATGTTGGCATAGAGCGCAAAGAAAGAATAGGTGTTGTAGAGGGTGCCGAAAAATTTGCGCTGAACCTCAGAAATACCGTCGAGGTCAAACTTCAGGTTGTCCCAGGGCTGCGCATTGGTAATCATGTACCAACGCGTGGCATCTGGGCCGTATTTGTCTAATGTAGAGAAAGGATCTATGGCATTGCCCAAACGTTTGGACATTTTTTGACCATTTTTAT
>CAYPVA010000373.1:451-1720 GCA_964414045.1 uncultured Lishizhenia sp.
CCAAGCCATTGGATACCACATTTTTGTAGGCATTAGATCCGAATACCATCGTTGAAATGGCATGTAAAGTATAAAACCAACCTCTTGTTTGATCAACGCCTTCGGCGATAAAATCTGCTGGAAACGCTAGATTTTGATCGATGAGTTCGCGGTTCTCGAATGGGTAATGCAACTGGGCATAAGGCATAGCGCCGGAGTCAAACCAAACGTCAATCAGATCCGCCTCGCGCTTCATGGGCTTTCCTGAAGGTGAAACTAAAATGATGGGGTCCGTTTTGTGTTTGTGCAAATCTATTTGCTCGTAATTGGCTGCAGAAAAATCAGTAGGGTCGAAATGCGCAAAAGGGTTTTCTTGCATGAAACCCGCCTCTATTGAGCGTTCGACTTCTTGCTTTAGCGTTGCGATAGAATCTATACAAAGGCGTTCGTCGCCATCTTCAGTAGACCAAATCGGAATAGGAATCCCCCAGTAGCGAGAACGCGAGAGGTTCCAGTCATTGGCGTTTTCTAACCATTTGCCGAAACGTCCTGAGCCTGTTGCTTCGGGTTTCCAGTTGATTTCTTTATTTAATGCAACAAGTTGATCTTTTTGGTCGGTAACACGGATAAACCAGGAGTCTAGGGGGTAATACAAAACCGGTTTGTCTGTGCGCCAACAATGTGGATAGGAGTGCTCGTATTTTTCGACTTTAAACGCCTTGCCCTCTTCTTTGAGCTGGATGGCAATTTGGACATCAACGGAGCGCTCAGGCTCTTGGCCAGCGTCGTAGTATTCGTTTTTGACGTACATTCCGGCATAAGGACCAACTTCTGGCCGAAAACGACCTTGGAGGTCGACGAGCGGAACAAGGGTGCCGCGCTCGTCCGCGACGAGCAGCCCGGGCACACCGGCTTCTGCAGCAACGCGTGCGTCATCGGCTCCAAATGTAGGGGCTGTATGTACGATTCCGGTGCCGTCTTCGGTGGTGACAAAATCACCGCCAATGACGCGGAAAGCGGCAGCGGCATTTTCAGCTGGTTGGGCAAATGGCAACAATTGGGTATAGCGCAAGTTCAATAAATCTTTACCCAAGCAGGTATCTATAATAACATACGGAATTTGTTTGGCGCCTCGTTCGTAACTTGCTAAATCAGCAAGCGCTGGAACCTCGGTAAATCCTTTTGAAAATTGATACGACACCAAATTTTTTGCAAGCACCACTTGCATTGGTTCAAAGGTATATTGGTTGTAGGTGGCTACAAGCGCATATTCGATTTGAGGCCCAACGG
>CAYPVA010000374.1:0-1716 GCA_964414045.1 uncultured Lishizhenia sp.
AATATTTTAATCGAATTATCCGACGCAATTTTGATGAAACTGGTCACCTCTTGCCACACGGGTTCGATATTCAATTCACCTAACGATTCCACGGGTTTTGCACTCGCGAACCAAGAAATACCGAGCATCATGCCTCCTCCGGATAGCGATGACACTTTCAAAAACGAACGTCTGCTGAGATTTGAGTCTGTCTTTTTCATCTTATTTCGTAGCGGCTAATTGAATGGCTTTTTTGATACGCGTATAGGTTCCACAACGGCAAATGTTGCCAGCCATGAAATTCTCAATATCTTCTTCCGTAGGGTTAGGTGTGCTTTTCAAGAGAGCAGCGGCGCTCATGATTTGGCCAGATTGACAATACCCGCATTGTGCAACGTCCTCTGCAATCCACGCTTTCTGTACCGGGTGATCGCCTTTCGCGGATAAGCCTTCGATAGTCGTGATTTCCATCCCCGCTAATGCTGAAATCGGCAATTGACAAGATCGAACCGCACTTCCATTTAAATGCACCGTGCAAGCCCCGCAAGAGCCCACGCCACAACCGTATTTAGTACCTTCCATGCCGAGAATATCTCGGAGCACCCATAATAGGGGCATGTTTTCGTCCGCCTCTACCTGGTGGACTTTCTTGTTAATCTTAACGGAATATTTCTTGATCATAGTCTGAATGATTTATGAGAATCGAAGCAAATATAGACAATTCATTCGCTACCGAATTATAGAATTCAAACAAGATTAATGCTTGATCAAGTGGGTATCTCGGACGCTGCTGAATGACAATGCAAGCATTTTCCAATCCTTACCCTGTTTTTGATATACCTCCGTTACAGTAAATTCCGTAACCGCTACTTGTTCCCGAACGACCGCGTCCAAAGTAATGCGATTCCATACGATGGCAGTATTGCCAACGATTTCCACCGCCGTGTCTTTCACCGTCGCTTTCTTGTACCAAATACGACCTGTTTTGATGATGTCTAATTCTTCGTCCTTCTTCCAGGTTCCGCTCATGTGAACGAATTTGGCTTTGGCATCGAATAATTTGTCAAGCTTGTCCACGTCTTTGTCGGACATCCATTGCCATTTGTCCATCGACAACTGCATTAAAGATTGTTCCTCGGCGTTTTGAGCGAAAGACGAAGTAATTGCGAAGAGCGCGAAGCTCAAGATTAAAAGTACTTTTTTCATGTGATTTATTGTTTAAGTTTTACGGGTCTTGCTAAATGTGAAAAAGTTAATTGGGCCATTTTCCAGGCATTGTTATCTAAAACATACACTTCGGTAACCATGAAGGGATTCGTCACTACGTTACCTCCAACCTGTGCGACTAAATCGATGTCGCTCAATAAGATGGCAGTATTTCCGTAGAATTTGACGCTGGTAGAATATACTTCTGCTTGTTTATACCAGATGAAGCCCGATTTAATAATATCCACTTCACGTACTTTACCCCAAGTTCCACCCATGTGGACAAACTCACATTTTTCATCAAAAAGTACGGCTAGTTTGGCGGCGTTTTTTTCTGCCATCCATTGCCACTTATCTTTTGATAATTGCTTGATGGTCTCCTCAGAATTGGTCTGCGCCCAAGTGTAGGAGATGGTTATGAGCGAAAGGCTCACATATAATACGATTGATTTCATAGGTTTTTTGTTTAAGCTACAAATTTCAACCTTCCTGCGCGCAACGAAGTAGATAAATTCCGGGTATTTCTACCAT
>CAYPVA010000375.1:0-1390 GCA_964414045.1 uncultured Lishizhenia sp.
AAGCGCTAACTAGCTCAACTATTTCTGGCCTTATTCAAAATTCCTCAGCTGGGCAAGTACACAACACCGGCACTCAGCTTTCAGCACCATCAAGTTCACAAAATGTTGGGGTCAATCAAGTTCTTCAAACAGAAAAACCCAAGCGCATTGTGCTGCCAAACATCTTTACACCAAACGGTGATGGGCAGAACGAAACGCTGCAAATCAATTGGCAACAAGCAGATGTACAAGATTTTAGCATTGTCGTATTAGACGCTAAGAACAATGTTGTTTATAAAGATAGCAATCCTCAATTTGAATGGGATGGCACCGATTTAGGTGGTGAAAAACTAAGCCGTGGCACCTACATCTATTTTGTTGCGGCTGTTCTGAATGGACAAAAATGGCAGCAATCTAGCAGCCTACAAATCCAATACTAAATTATTTGATTAATTTGGCGCATGCCACTCATCTACTGCATTCTAAACGGCAGCAAAAAAATCTCTGCCCAAAATCAACAACTGCTTAGCGAACTTCAATTGCATTACGGCGCTGCTTTTCGTGTTTACAAGAGTAGAAGCCCGCAAGACGCCATTGATTTTATTCATGCGTTAGAGCCCACTTGCACTCATTTACTCGGCGTGGGCGGCGACGGCACATTTAATGTTCTCGTAAATGGCGTTTGTAAGCACCCCAAAAACACGTTTAATCCTATTCTTGGTGTCATTCCAAACGGCACAGGAAATGATTTCTATCGCTCAGCTGGTTTTGCAAAGGATTGCAGCATTTTACAACATATTCAAAATGGCGACTTTAAACATTTTGATATTGGACTCATTGAAACGGAAGCAGAACAGAGGTATTTTGCAAATATTGCTGATATCGGATTTGGAGGTGCTGTTGTGCTAGAGTTGCAAAATTTTCGTAAAAAATTTGGCCCTAATTTTTCATATGGTTTGGCCATCATCAAAACTTTTCTAAAATACAAAAGACCAATTGTTACCATAAAATCTGAACTTTTTAATTACCACGGCGAACTCCTCCTTGCGGCTTTTTGTAATGGCAGTATTTTCGGAGATGGCCTGTACATCCATCCAGGGGCACAAATCAACGATGGGCAACTCAAACTCACGCTTCTAGGAAAAGTTTCTTTAATAGATTATCTTTTAAATGTCCTAAAGGTAAAGCGCGGAAAACAAATTAAGCACCCTGAGGCGCAATACCTTACAGTTTCATTTCCGATTGTTTTAAGTGCAGATCAAAATAGCCTACATGCCGAAACCGACGGCGAGTATTTGAGTGGGCAGGTTTTTAAAATAGACTTGCTGCCTTCAAAGTTGAAATTACTGCCCTTTGGGCAAGCGTAGTTTGCTTATCTTTGGTACAAGATGAAAAGAAGCATCATCATTAC
>CAYPVA010000375.1:1407-1710 GCA_964414045.1 uncultured Lishizhenia sp.
TTGAATGACAAACCCATTTTGATCCATACCCCCGAGCGCTTTTTCGCTTTTGATCAAAATGCACAAATCATTATCACCCTTCCGAAAGAATGGCAAGAATACTGGAAGGAGCTTTTAAGAGAACATCAAATAACTATTCCACACGATCTTATTGACGGTGGTCAAGAGCGTTTTCATTCCATAGAAAATGCGCTAAAGTTTTGCACCGGTGAACAAATTGCCATTCACGATGGCGTAAGGCCTTTAGTAAAGCTCGAAACCATCTCGCGCTGTTTTGAAGGTCTACAACACGCCAAAGCTGTG
>CAYPVA010000376.1:0-1703 GCA_964414045.1 uncultured Lishizhenia sp.
AAATTCTGAATACCAATACCAATTGCCAAAGCGATGGCTCCGGCAATAGTTGCGCCTTCCATGCCATTTGCTGCAGCGCCAAACAAGACGCCCACAGCCAAGCCCTCAGGAATATTATGCAAGGTAATGGCTAGCACCAAAAGCGTTGTTTTGTGCAACTGCGTTTTAACGCCTTCGGTTTCGTGCTCATTGAAATTGATGTGCAGATGCGGCAGTTTTTTGTCCAGAAAGAACAAAAAGAGTGCGCCTGTCAAAAAACCAATGGCTGCTGGCATCCAGGGTGCACTTGGGTACAAACGCTCAGATAATTCAATGGAAGGCATCAGCAATGACCAAAAACTTGCAGCAACCATAACACCTCCTGTAAACCCGAGCATGCCATCGAGCAAGCCCCGGTGCATGGACTTAAAAAAGAAGACCAAACTTGCTCCCGCTGCCGTCACTAACCAGGTGAAAGTAGTGGCCAAAAAAGCCGCAAAAACGGGATCTATGTGCTGAAAAAAGTTTTCTAATTGTTGCATAGGTACTACAAAATTAAAATAATCTGAAGACCATCAGCGCATCATTCAAATCCGAGCTCTTTGGCCTTGCTTCTCATTGAAGCGGCGACAGCTGTACCAAAATCATCGGGTTTTTGTTGGTTGTTTTTGAGTGTTTCTTGCTCGATGTATTTTCTGCGCTCAACTTCTAAGCGAGCCATTTCTTTCTGTATGGCCTCGCGCTCTTTTGTCTTTTGCTGCACATACGCCTCGCGTTGTTCCAAATTCATACCTTTCATCTCCTGAGGTAATTCTTCGTCTTTCAAGGATTTTAGCCTGGTAGAATCCGCCTTATTCGCATCTACGATATCCCACTTTTCATTTTTATAGCTCGACTTAGATTTCACTAAGTAGCGTTCTGTCTCTGCAGATTTTGAAACTCCGGTAGCATTTTGATCTTGCTTGATTTGCATGGATTTCAACGCTACAGCAGTTTCACCATAGCCGATATAAGTGTCGTTGAGCAAACGGTTTTGTTCAATAATTTGGTCATCATAAGGCGTTTCCATCTGCTGAACTTGCGCATCCGAGTTGATATTGAAGTAATCGCCTCGACCGCAATCGGCACCGGTCTTCCATCCTAAATTGATGCCTTGCAAGCGATCACCACAAAATATAGAACTGATGAATACATTTTTGTCAGCGGCAAGTCTACAAGCGCTTTGCACGGAAACAGGGCCTTGCTTATAAGACTCATTTCCAGCAATGTATATCAATTTTAAATCCTTTGGGTCCGAGGACCAATTCAAGTTGGTTAAGGATTCTACTAATACCGCACCGCAAAATTCATCGCCACCACTTGTGCGCAAACCAAAAAGTTTTTCGGACACCAAATCTAAATCCTGAGAGAAGTCAAGCTGTTTACGGATGTAATTGGAACTCGGACTCAGTGCAGAATTTCCGTAATCATACATCGCAATTTCAAGTGTGACTGGAGCGCCTTGATACGTAAAGGTTGAGGCTTCATTGACGATGTTCCAAATGCGTGCCTTCGCCTGATTGATCAGGCCATCCATACTGTTGGAGGTATCAAATAATATGACGAGCTGAACCTTGCGTTGGGCAATACTTAAAAAAGAAAGCAGACAAAATAACGGAAGAAAAATGTAGTGTTTCATAGTGGAAATTTGCCCTTACACTACCAAAATGATGCCAAGAAATTTA
>CAYPVA010000377.1:0-1691 GCA_964414045.1 uncultured Lishizhenia sp.
TTTAAATTTGTTAGTAATATTGTTTTAAAGTTAGGGTAAAAGCTTTTGCCGCTTTTTCCGCTTAGTTCGAAAAGTTCAATGGATTGTAGCAGTTCCGTTTGGCCTGTTTCAATTGTGATGAAATCTGAAGTGGGGTTGGGGTAGACCTTTATAGATGAAGTTGATGGAAGTTCAATGGCTTCCAGTGTTGAATTAAGTGAAAGGCCCCAGAGGTCAAATTCCCCCTTGCTCGGACAAGATTTGTCATTGGTGTCTTCGCCGTTGGAACTCATCATAATATTTAATTCAGTTTGATTTGCATTTAAAGCAATCCAAACATTTACCTCGTATTGAATTGTTCCAATCGTTTTGTCCGCAACCACGTTAAAACCGGGATCTAAGAGATAAATCCAAGTATCAGTTTGCCCAATTTCTTCTTCCGACTGAAATTGATTGGTGGTAGATTCTGTTGTGGTCACAACACATAAATTTCCATTGGGCAACTCAACAAAGCGACCTTCAAAATCATACAAGTCTCCACCTATTGTTTTCTGTTGAATGATATTTAATTGTTCATCCAATTTTAAAATCCAATTATCTGAATAACCGTAAGAATTCTCTGTTTTTAAACCCGATATATTTGACCAACTAGTTGCTAGAATGAGCAATTCATTATTGATGCTCCACAGCACATCGTTTGGCGTGTCATAAGAAGTGCCACCGATGGTTTTTTGATGTATTACGTTGCAATTGGTATCTATGTCTAGCACCCAAATATCCATCTCGCCGAAGCTTGGTTCCGTTTTGAGTCCTGATATTTCAGAAGCAGATTCGGCAACCAGTTTAATTCGATTAGGTGCAGTTAGAATAGCACGAGGCTTATCTTCAAAATAAGACCCTCCTATGCTTTGGTCATTTAGAATTGTTCCGTTTAAGTCTAATTTTAAACTCCAAATATCTGCATATCCATAATTGATAGATGTTTTATTTCCTGAAATCCCTGATGCAGAGATTCCAAATGTTATTAGGTTGCCGGAGGGCAACTCAATAAGTTTGCTGAAATAGTCATAATCATAGCCTCCGTAGTTTTTATTCCATAAAATGTCGCCTGAGCTATTCATTTTAATGAGCCAGGCATCGCAGTTGCCGTATAGTAAATTCGTTTGCTCAAAAGATGGTGGTGAACATGTAGAACCAGAAAGATAAATGGATTGGTCCGAGGCAATGAGTAGGTCCGATGCTTCGTCGTTTTGAATACCTCCAATTGTTTTTTGCCAAATAATTTGATTATTTGGATCTAGGCAAAGCACCCAAACGTCATCTCCGCCCCTGCAGTTTTCGGTTTTGTCTCCGCCTACTGAAGACTCACTCCTTAACAAAACAATTCGGTTACCATTGTCCAACAAGGCATCTTTTATCAAAATATCATTGGAAGTAGAACCAATACAATACTGGTTAGAAATCGAGCCGAATTGCGCAAAAGTATTTGAAAAAAGTAAAATGCTGCTGAGTAATATTGAGTACTTCATATCGTTGTTTAACTTCTAAAACGCTTTTTGTATTCACAAATGGGAGTACTATAGACAAAAATCTTCTTAAATTCATACCATGATCCGCTACTTAATCATTATAGGCTGCCTTTGTGTTTCGGCCATGTGTTTCGCCCAATTACCCAAACTAGAAGGGTCTACGCCTTACATTGAAATTGAAAC
>CAYPVA010000378.1:0-1685 GCA_964414045.1 uncultured Lishizhenia sp.
ATTTCAATATTGATGTTGTATTTGTCCGTGTATTTTTTGTGCTCTTTACCATGGCCTTTGGTTCAGGTATTCCTATTTATATCATTCTCTGGATTGTTACGCCTCGTGCGAAAACAGCAAGCGAAAAATTACAAATGCGAGGCAGAGCCGTTAATGTGGAGAATATAAAGACTGAATTTAAAGAAGCCGCAGAACGCGTTGAAAACAATGCCAAGAAGTGGTCTAGTCAATTAAAAGCAGGATCTGGTTTAAGCAATGGAGCCCATCGATTTGTGAACTTTTTAAAGGTTTCTTTTGGTATATTTCTCATCATTTTTGGGTTGAGCTTGATCATCTCAATGGGTGTTTTTCTATTCATTGATCCCGAAATGATCCCAGCCCAAATTAATGGAGAATTTACCTCACTTGGCGAGTTAAGTGCCTTATTTTTTGAAACGGCCGAGCTCAATTCCTATATTTATTTGGGCGCTGCGCTGATTGGTTTTTCTTGGGGTTTATCGAGCCTTTTAACAGGTTTTAGACTTATACTTTCCTTTCATGCCAAATGGTTAAAAATCGGGTATTTTTCATTTGGAGCCTGTACGGTAATTGGTTTTATTTTAATTTTTTATGTTGGTGTCTCGACTGCAAAGGATTTTGCCATTGAGAGCGAATTGAGCAAAGAAATCAGTACGTACAAAGGCGATTCTTTGAATTTGGTTATTTCGAATGAGCTGCATTTGAGGGCCTTTAATCAACAAAAACTCAACTTGAGCGCCAATGGGTTTGAAATGAGTAAGCACCCCGATCAAGGTCTTATTTTAGCTGAGAATGGAAAGCTATATATCAGCGGAATTTCAATCAACTATGAAGAATCAACGGATTCTTTGTATCACATTCGTGTATTGAAAAGATCGAATGCTTCTTCCTATATGAAAGCCAATATACGCGCTGCGCACATTCAGTTCCCTTGTGAATTAAAAGACAATAATTTAACATTTTCCAGCGGTTTTGCGTTCCCGGCAAGTGACCGCATGCGTGACCAAGAGGTAGAGTTAGTCATTATGGTTCCGTCAGGAAAAACAGTACTATGGAAAGACCAAGTGGTTTATCCTTATGTATCTGAATTTTCGCCAGATCAAGCATCTAATAGAGCTTATGTTCATGGCGACGGCCATTATTCATCGTGGTAATTGTTGTTTGGATTTCTTGAATTGTTGAGCGTCGAGCCAATAGATCAATTTCATGGAGAAGCTGTTGCGGGCTCCGGTTTTCAAAATACTTGACAGATCCTCCCAATAAGGTGTGCTAACAGCATCATTGCCGGCAAAAACTGAGTTTTTCCAAACAATATTTATTTCGCTGCCAGGCATAAACACCCAACGGTAAACAAAGTCAATGGTAAAAGCATTGTAATTGATGTCATAGGCTGACTTTCCTTGTGCTGTTAGGCCCGTAAAATTAGAGAGTTCTGCCAGGTTTCCGTCGGCTTGAAGGGTATAAAAATCAGCGTATTTAAGCGTAGACCGGTAATGACGTAAACGCAAACTGAGCGCCATGCGGTTGGTCAGGATATAGTCGGCAGAAAGCGCTTGAATGGTAGTGTTGCGGTCACGTGCTCCAAACAAGATGCCGTCAATTTGCTGGGCTGGGTCTCCAAAGGCAATGGCGTAACCAAGGCCGTTAAATTGCAGTTCTTTTTCAAG
>CAYPVA010000379.1:0-1680 GCA_964414045.1 uncultured Lishizhenia sp.
AGTGATTCCAATTTACTGAGGATAGAGTCGCGTTCTTTTTCCATTTGCTGTTTTTTACGCAGGTTAATCTGGAATGCAGGCAAGGTGCGCTCGCGGATCATTTCATTTTTGATGGTGTCGATGAGGTCTACGATGTCGTTGGCCATATTGGCGGCACGCTGTGGACTTTCGTCAAGGACATCAATTTGAATAGAGCCATAGCGCGTTCGGGCATAAGAAAAATGCTCGTTATAGGCTTTGTTGAGCTTGTAATTTTTATTCGGATCAGTTTTCTTGATATCGTAAGCCGCAAATAAGTCATATTTCTTGACAATACGATCTCTGATGCGAGAAGAAGATAGAATTTGCACGAGTTGTTCAGCTTGTTCTTCCTCACCAAAGTCCATGGCGGCGGCTTTAACGTTCCGTTGCTCAGAAAAGGAAACGTTACTTGAAGCTGCGGGGAAAACAATAGCAGTAGATAGATAAAGCGGTGTAATTAGAAAAGAAACAATAATGGAGATAACAGCTGCTGCACCGGTAAATAAAACAAGAGATTTTCGGTTATTCCAAAGGAAAAGTAGAAGTGCGTTGCGCTGTTCTGTTAGGTTTTGATTTTCCATAATTCGTATTGAGTCCTCAAATTTTTTTCAAAGCTATGACATTAACTGCGAAATTCCATATTTATTTCATGGCTTCGCGATTTTGCAATAGTTTGAGTAGTTCTTTCATATCAATGAACCGCAATAGCAGCATACATACAAAGCTGGCAAGAACATCGAGTATAATCAATGTGCTTCTGCTAAGTGAGTATCCTATTGGGCTAAAAGCTACTACCAGGTACCAAAGCGCCAACATGCAAATAAGTGCCACGAACTGTAAGAAAAGTTTGCTGGAAAATCGAATATTGAAAAGTTTGTAGCAATAGAATCGTTGAATAGCAGCCATCAATAATTGTGTAAGAGCAGCAACTAAAGGGGTAATTATGGCCTGAAGAAATATCGAAAATTTATGAAGGAGCCAAACATTTAGACCAATATTGAGCACTACACCGATAGCCGAAATTTTATTGAGCAATTTCAGTGACCCATTGGCAGTGAGCAGCGAACCATATATCAGGTTGCTTGCCAAGCCGAAAAAAGCAATACTCAGTAGCAATAAAATATCACTTAGCCATACTCTATTTTGGGGATAAATTATATCAAGAAAAAAACTACCGTGAAAAAACACGAATACAATAAAAGTAATGCTCGCCCCAAGCAACAATTTACTTGCTTGCTGGGTCAGTATTTGAATATCCTTATGGGATGCGTACTGTAATGACCTGGCAAACATAGGCAAAAGGAGTCCGGCAAATACCATTGCAAACATGTAAAGCGCATCAATGAGCCGAAAGGCTTGGGCATAATAACTGGCAGCTTCTACCCCAGCTAACCAGTTAAGAATGATGGCGTCGCTTCGGGTGTAGAGCATCATTAAAAAAATTAATAAAGCATATGGAAAAGATGTTTTAACCAGATTTTTTATCAATTGCCAATTAGGAAGCAGAAGTGGTGGTTGAATGGTCTTGAAAAGTGTCAAACCAGCGATTAAAAAGGTGAGTCCGTAGCCGGCAAACTGCAAGATAGCATACGTTTGGATATCTACGAGCTTGAAGCCATCAGGGTATACGTACAGCAGATACCCCATTGAGAAAATCAG
>CAYPVA010000380.1:0-1676 GCA_964414045.1 uncultured Lishizhenia sp.
ACCGTGCAGGCGCGTTGACTGAGGCGCTGTTTCATGTGGGGGCACGGCTGCTGTGTGAGGTGCTCCACCCGTATATCGACGGCACGCTGACACCAACCCCTCAAGACGACAGCCAGGCCACCTACATCGGTCTGTTGAGTCGGGATGACGGGCGAATTGATTGGCGTCAATCGGCCTGCCAGATTGCCCGGCTGAACCGGGCCTACGACCCGTGGCCGGGGACGTTTAGCACGCTCAACGATCAGCCGACTTCATCCCCCGCGACATTCCTAGGCAACGGCACTGGCGCGGTGACCTACTCGAGCAGCACAACATCTGTTTGTACGGTGAACTCAAGCACCGGTGACATGACACCTGTGATTGCGGGAACATGCACCATCACTGCTTCTCAGGCAGCAGACGGCACGTATCCTGCCGGTAGTTCGACGATCAGCGTGACAATCGCGATGGCGCCGCAGGCCACGGTTTATGTCACGGCCACACCGACTGCTTTGCCTTATCTGGGTTCGACCACGCTGTCGGGCAGTGGTGGCTCGGGAACCGGTAGCTATAGCTATACCAAGGTCTCGGGCAACTGCAGTCTCACAGGAGTCACCCTGAGTTATGGCACCGCCAACGCGGGCGACACCTGTGTTGTCACCGCGACTCGTCAGGCGACCACCAGTAAATACTTGGCTACCACTTCAGCTCAGCTGACCATTACCGTTGCGAAGATTGCTCAAAATACTGCCGTGGTAGTGCCGACCGGCCGAACCGTTGGCTATGGCAACACCGTTGACCTTTCGACCTTTACCTACAGCGGCGGCAACGGCACGGGTGCATTTGTCTTTAACACCAGCACTGCCGGCTGTTCGATCACCGGCACCGTGCTCACCTCAACCGCTGCGATCGGCTCGAACTGTGTGGTTGCCGTGCAGCGCGACACCTCGACCAACTACCTGATTTCGAACGCCGTGAACATGAACGTTCAGACGGTCAAGGGTTCGCAGACAGTGAGCTATGTCACCGTCGCATCCAGCGTCAAGGTGAGTGAGCAGGTTACGGTCTCGGCTTCGTCGACTTCGGGCCTGACCGTCACGTATGCGTTGGCCGCCGGCTCGTCGTCATACTGTTCGCTAAGTGGTGCGACTGTAACCTTCACGCACGTCGGCACCTGTGTGATCAACGCCAGTCAGTCGGGCGACAGCAACTACAACGCGGCCACAGTCGTGCCGCTGACCTACACGGTTGCCAAGGGCGACCAGACCATCACCTTTGGTGCGCTAACCGACGTTTCGATCAGTGCCGGAACCAAGTCGGTCTCGGCGACCGCGAGCTCGGGCCTGACCCCTACCTTCTCGGTCGGCGCAAACACTACCAACAGTGCGTGCACGGTGGCGAGCAACGGCACCGTGACCCTCGTGGCCATGGGTCTTTGTGAGGTAATCGCGAGCCAGGCCGGTGACACCGACTACAACGCAGCCACCGACGTCGCTCAGACCTTCAACATCTTGCGAGGTGTGCAGTCTGCGTTGGTTATCACTAGTGCGAACTCGGTTGACTATGGCAACACCATCAGCCTGACCGCGACTGGCGGTAACGGCAGTTCGGCATACGTGTGGAATGCAACCGGAACCTGCTCGATCAGCGGAACCACCCTGACTGTCGGCGACGCCGGTTCGAGTTGTGTGGTCACG
>CAYPVA010000381.1:0-1672 GCA_964414045.1 uncultured Lishizhenia sp.
CATAATGATCGACATCGCGCTTCACAATGCGTCCGTTTTCACCAGTTCCTGCAACAGCTTGAATATCAATGCCGCGTTCTGAGGCTAATTTTTTTGCTAAAGGCGAAGCAAAAACACGGTCAGATGCATTATTAGCTACAATCGGAGCGGCAACAACTGGAGCTGGTGTTGGGGCAACAGCGGGCGCGGGTGCCGCAGCCTCAGGTGCAGCTTGCGCCGTCACTGGAGAAGGGCTAGGACTTGCTTCAGGTGTACTTGTTGCAGCACCAGGAGCCCCGGCAGCAGCATTGGCAAGTGCTGCACTGATGTCTTCACCAGCTTGTCCGATGATCGCTAGTACGCTATTGACCGGAGCAGCTTTACCTGTTTCGACACCAATATGCAATAGAACACCATCAAAGAATGATTCAAACTCCATGGTGGCTTTGTCTGTCTCGATTTCAGCTAGGACTTCTCCTGCTTTTACGGTGTCACCAACTTTTTTTGTCCAGGCAGCCACAACACCTTCGGTCATGGTGTCGCTCAATTTCGGCATGTAAACTACTTCAGCCATGTTTTTCTATGTTTTAGTATTCTTTGATGTAAGGATAATCTGTTTGAACATACACGTCCTCATAAAGTTCGTGTGCTTCTGGATATGGAGAGTTTTCTGCAAACGCGACAGATTCTTCTACTTCGGTTTTTACCCAAAGATCAATCTCTTCGAGTTCTTTGGCAGAAAGCCATTTGTTTTCGTTGATAATGCGCAAGCAGTGCTCAATTGGATCTTGTTCCATCCATTCTGCGACTTCATCTTTGGTACGGTATTTTTGCGGATCAGACATCGAGTGCCCTTTGTAACGGTAGGTTCTGATGTCAAGAAGAGTAGGGCCTTCACCGCGTCTTGCACGATCAGCAGCTTCTTCAATCGCTTCATGAACAGATTCAGGTCGCATTCCGTTGACAATTTTCGAAGGCATTCCGTAAGAAAGTCCAATTTGCGAAAGGTCTGTTACGTTTGTGGTACGCTCTACTGAGGTTCCCATTGCGTAATTGTTGTTTTCAATAATGAAAATGACCGGAATTTTCCAATTCATGGCCATGTTGAATGTTTCGTGGAGCATTCCTTGACGCACTGCGCCGTCGCCCATAGAAACAAAGGCAACATTTTTAGTGCCTTTATACATTTCTGCAAAAGCCACACCTGCTCCCATACCAATTTGGGCACCTACGATTCCGTGACCACCCATGAAATTGACTTCTTTATCGAAGAAGTGCATGGATCCGCCTTTTCCTTTTGAGCAACCTGTTGTACGGCCATAAAGCTCTGCCATCAATACTCTTGGGTCGGTGCCAAGCGCAATGGGATGCGCGTGATCGCGATAGGCTGTCATGTGTTTGTCATCTTTCTGACAAGCACTCGCTGTTCCAACCACAATTGCTTCTTGGCCAATGTAAAGGTGACAGAAACCGCCAAATTTTTGTTGAATATAGAGCTGCCCCGTTTTTTCTTCAAACTTGCGGATCAAGAGCATGTCTTTGTACCACTTTACATAAGTTTCTTTGGAAAACTTGGGCTTAACTGAACTTTTAACGGCTTTCGCACACATATCTTCTAATTTTATCGGTCACAAATATACAAATCATTCACAAACAATGTTCAAAATGTCAAATTTACACTAAGTGTGTTTTT
>CAYPVA010000382.1:0-1672 GCA_964414045.1 uncultured Lishizhenia sp.
CTGTATCGATTGATACCGGCTCTGCAACCTTCGCCGGAGCAGGTGCTGGCTTAGGCTTGTTGCCCCATTCGTATACTAAACCTCCCGTATAATGCGCATAGGTTCCGCGACCATCTGTGAAGTCTACTTTGCCTAATTGGAAGAAAGGGAAACCTAGATTTACCATCGCACGTCCGTACAAAGAGCCTAGGATTTTAAAGTCAAATCCTGTTCCGATGGATCCTGTTAAGTCAACATCACTGTAAGTGGAACGGGTCGAATTATCTGCTATCGCCTCACCACTGAAATTCGCAAAAGGTCTAAAGTTCTTGTGCTTCTCGCGGTCTAAGAGATAATAGCGTAAACCTAATCCGGCTGAGGCCATGTCTTTTGCTCCTCGGATTCCGTATATCAGGGTTCCATACACATCCACATTAGGCTTCACTTCTGCAGCATATTGAATACCAAAATGCGTGTAGCTCTGCACGTAATCTCTTCGCGTAGGATAGTTCTGATACCACATATCAGAAACTCCCCCTATCAGCGCGAATGACTGACGTTTAGGTGATTTTACTTCTGTCGTATCTTGTGCAAATGCGCTGCCTAAAAAACAAGTCAGCAATAGTAGTATAAATATATTCTTCATGGGATTATTGCTTTGCGGTTTGGGCTTCTTTCTTAAAAATAGATAAGCGAATCGCGATCTCGTGTGATTGCGCAGTCACTTTGCTTAAAGCCGAAATAGGCAGTTCGTAGATGTAGCCTAGGTAGATTTTTGGACTAGCTTGAATCCCTAATCTCGCACCGTAACTATCCTTGTGGCGATACGATACGCCGGCCTCAAACGAATTGCCAAAACGCGACATCACATTCGCATCCCAGCTCACCGGAACATCCTTCGCGATACGCGCCATAAACGATGGCATTAACGTAATAAAGTTCGACAGTTTCATCGTTGTTCCCGCATTCACATAATGATAGGTCACGTCCTTATAGCCTCCATTCACATTGCCAAAATCATAGCTAATCACTCGCGGCTGCGAAATCGCCACAAACGTGCCTTTCGCATTGCCTAAGCGCAATCCCCAACCCGTGTTAAACTTCACACCCGTAGAGCGATCACCTTGAAATACCGGGTCAGATGGATCCACCACCTGAATGCCGTCGTAGTCTAAACTTAAACTAGACGCACCCACGCGAACACCGCCAGACACCTTCCAATTATCATTCAATTTTACTTGGTAAGCAAAGTCTCCCGCCACCGTCGAAATCTTCAACGGACCTGCGATATCAGACATCGCTAAAATCGCCAAACCCGTCTTAGGCTTCCACTTAAAATTCCCCGTAAAGGCCATCGTGCGTGGTGCTCCTTGGATACCCACCCATTGCTGGCGGTTCATCGCCGTAATTTCCGCCTGGTGTTCTACCTCGCCCGCAAAAGCTGGGGAAGTGATCACCGGGTTTAGACGATACATCGAATACATCGTCTCAATCTGTGCTTGTACTAGGTTCGCGCCTAAAAGTAGACCTGCTAGTAGTATAAATCTCATCTTTTTCATGTCTATTTAATCGTGCGGTCTACTGATAAATAATTACTGATCGTTGGTTTTTTGCCAAAGAAGTCAAGGATGTAATAATACGTTCCATCCGGAAGCGAAGTGCCCGTAAACGTGTTATCATAACTTTCCATCTC
>CAYPVA010000383.1:0-1663 GCA_964414045.1 uncultured Lishizhenia sp.
CGCACTACTCCTCCGCAGTCGACATAATTTTTTAAGACCAGGCCGATTTCAGTAATGTGATAATGTGCTGCTATTGACATTCCATTTACTTGTAAGAATTGTGGATTAGATTCGGGCTTTGCAAGTTGTAAAGCGCTTTTGAATTGAGAGAGTTTCATGAGCAACAAGTTTGATGAATAGGTGAGTTGAGTTGTTGGATAAATTGATGAAGGAGTGGTAGCTTTTCTAAATTTAAGCAATAGCAAACAGCTGTGCCGCTGATGGTACCTTTGATCAAGCCTACCTCTTTGAGTTCATTGAGGTGTCTGGAAATACTTGCTTGTGATAATGGAAGTTCGGCAACAATTTCTCCACAAATGCAAGAGGTTTGTTTGGCGAGAAATTCCAGTATTGCAATGCGAGCAGGATGCCCTAATGCTTTGAATAGCTGCGCTTTGTTTAGAATTTCTTCTGAGTAGGCTTCAATTTTTGTAATTCCCATTGCGAACAATTTTTCAATATGATCTGAGCGATATAATATTGCCTATTTTGACCTATCGCGCATTTGATTTATATATCGCAATATTACGATTAATAAGATTACAACACAACAAAGAAGTGATTTTTTAACAGAAATATAATAAGGAATCCTATCTCAAACTACCGGCGTCTTTTAAGCCCTTATTCCAGGCATGTGCATTGTGAATTGCTGGCAAAACATCTTCGGGTGTAGCGACGATTGTATATAAGAACTTGAGCTCGTCGGGCATAAATTTTTCATCAACAGCTTGTTGCATGAGCATGCGAAAAGCATTGAAATACCCCCTTGTATTTAAAATGACGATGGGCTTAGTGAATTGTGCTAATTTTTTAAGCGTAATGGCTTCAAAAAGTTCTTCAAAGGTTCCGGGGCCTCCAGGGAGCGCAATGAGGGCATCTGTTCCTTCTAAGAACTTTGCTTTGCGCTCGTGCATCGTCTCAGTGTAGATGAAGTCTGAAACTCCGGTGTGCCCCCACTCTACTTCATTCATGAATTGCGGCATGATGCCTTTGATTTTGCCACCAGCCGCCAAGGTACTATCGGCTAGCTGGCCCATTAGGCCTGAAGAGCCGCCGCCAAAAACAACCTGGACTTTGTTTTGCGCTAAATGGTGAGCTAGCGCTGAAGTCGCTTCAAAATATTCCGGATGGATATGCCCACTCGAGGCACAATAAACACATACTTGCATATTTAAAGTTAGGTAGAATTTTGCTATTCTGCTTTGATTGGCACCTTCCAAATACTTTGACCGTCGGAATCATAAAGCTCAATTTCTAAGACCCTCTTATTTTTCTTCCCACTAACCTTTAGTAATCCAAAATTACGTGTTGCAACATGACTTCCTTTTACCCTGAGCAAATTCGCTTCATTGAGTGCATCATGCGTTCCTGAAGTGAGTGGTGAAACGGTGAGGTCGTAAATGAATGGTTTTCCTTGCTCATTAAAAATACTTAACTCGCTATGGTGGCGATCGCCGGTTAAAAAAACCACATTTTTAATTTGGTGCTGGCAAATGAAATCGATGAGTTCTTGTCTTTCTTTGTCAAAACCATTGGCTGCATAATTCTCAAAAACAGGCGCCGTATTTAAAAATTGCCCGCCTAATGCGATAAATTTAAAGGTGGCTCCACTTTCGAGTAGTGC
>CAYPVA010000384.1:0-1663 GCA_964414045.1 uncultured Lishizhenia sp.
TAGTTTAGTTGCGCATTTAATTCAAGCGCTAAACTCAGACTCAATATTGCTAAAATACTTCTCAAGATGATATAGTGACAACGAGAATAGCTAGTTAATAATTATGAATCTTAATTTCATTCTGCTTTATATGCCACGTATTTCTTTTTGTAAATAGCATAAGATAATACGCCACATCCCGCCACCAGATAAATATAAATATTGGCAGCACTGTGTATAGACCGGTACCATTCGCTATTGAAAATCAACAACCACATGATGGTGGACACAATGCCAGCATATGCCAAGCAAGGTGCTAGTAGTTCTCCCATGACGCGGCTGAATCGGGCTTTTGTCGTTGGAAATTGAAAAAGTAGTGCAGACCAATTGGCTTTTTTGCCTAAATATCTGTAGGTGCAATACTCCATAAATGTCAATCCCTTTTCTTCTGGATCGAGTTGAATTGGTTTAAAAACACTCAGATAATACCCGTAAATAACAAAAACCATGAGTAAACCGAGTATCAGCAAAAGCGGTGACCAAGACAATCCGAGGAAAGAAACTAAAGGATTCGCTTCTTTACTAAGGTCTGGCGTATGCAGATTAGTGCAATAGGCATCAAAGCTCCTGCTGAAAATAATCCAAAAGGAGATAAGGTAGAATTTTGTTTTGTTTGATTTGTGCATAAGCGTGGTTTATTCCAGGATTATTTCTTTCATGTTCCTCAAACGGCATTAGGCCGATATTATTTCTAAACGAAAGTAAATAATCAAAGTACTGAAAAGGTAGCATTTATCATGCGGAAAGGTTATTCTTTCGCTAAAATGTAGGTTTGGGTATAGGTACCCGAACCATTGCTATTTGAAAAGTTTTCTGTACAGGAAATCGTCATTTTCATATTTTTTTTGTCCCAATCAAGAATGTTATATATACTTTCTTTGTTTTCTAAGGTCAAGGCTAATTGATCTTCCGTGTTTGAGTAATTCAGACTTTTAGAAATAGCGTTGCCGTTGATATTTAAAGTCAGATTCCCTTTTTTATTCTCGTAAAATGAAAATGTTCCACAGAAAGTGAGCGTTTGATAGTAATTTTCAGGTGCATATGTACTTACACGGATGACGTTCAAGCTTTCAATATTCCAAACACCTCCATTATTCCATAGATGTTTTGTAATTCTTGCTTCTTTACTACATGAAGAAAATATTAGTGCCGAGATAAAAGCGAGTCCGATAAATAAGCATTTAAATCTTTTCATATGAATTATTTAATGTTTGAGGTTCAAGTAGTTACTAAAAATACGGATAATTAGTGTAAATGCAAATTAATATCATTTTTCTACTTAATTTGACAACAGCATTTTTTGTGTCGAGTTGGACAATAAACTAATCCACCACAAACGTAAAGCACTCTTTTTGAATACGTTCCAGATCATTCTCTAAGGCTAGGTTCATCCATTGTTCGAACAAATGGTAATTGGTTAAATGTGAACCATCAGGTTGTTTGTTTACTGGAAAATGAATAGCTGTAATCATTTCAGTTTCGCAATCAGCGGATAAATCTTGTTCATTCAGTTTGCCTAAACAAGCGTTGTTGTAATAATGAAGGAAAAAGAAGTCCGCTAAAAACACACCTTTTTGTTTGGTCACCATTCCAATCTTTAATTTGTAATGGCCATCATCGTAGA
>CAYPVA010000385.1:0-1659 GCA_964414045.1 uncultured Lishizhenia sp.
ACGCATTTTGCGGAAATCCCAAGCGAAAACTTCCTTGACCTCAAATTCACGCTCAAGGCCTACGAAAAACTCCCGCGCTACACCCCAAGCGAACTTACCCGCTTTGGTTATAATCCGTATAGCTTCTTATTGGCTGCGATGAAATCCAAATAGCTTACTTGACCACCTTCACAAGCTCAATGCCATTCGTGGACTGAACTTCTAGGAAATAAACCCCGCTTTGTAAATGTGCTGTTTGGAGTTCGACACTTTGTGCAGCTGGGTATGTTTGTAAAACAACCTTACCTTGTGCATCGCGCAGCGTGAGGGCTTGAATTGGTGCCTTAGCTGTAACGGTAAGCAACTGCTCGAACGGATTAGGTGCAACTTGAATTGATCCTTGCTGAACTTGCGATAAACCTGCTGAGTTGGCATTTGGATTTTCGCGGATGGCTGCGGCTTGAAAACAATCTGCAGAATGACGCATCATGTCATAATAAAGAAGGGAACCATTCAAGGTAGGCACCGTGCTTTCACTGACCACCGTACCAGTAGTGACCGAAACACCAACGATCTTAACAACAGGACCTGGAAGTGAAGCTGCAAAATAATAGACCCCATTGACAGGATCGATGGTAGAACTACCATTGGCAGAATACATCGGGTATGGGAGTGGCTGTTGAGAAACAATCGAAACTACACCGGTTTGTGGATTGATTTTTCCTAAATGAAATGTTAATGGTGGCGGCGTATTCACGCGAACCAAACCGTATATAGTGGTATCGGCACAATTGTAAGTATAGTTATCGATGAAATTAAAACCTTGTGGAAAGGTGATGGTCTGACTAGAATAGATTTGCCCAGTATATATATCGAGCCCAACGATAGCCGTTTGGGTAGAATAATAATAGACCATTTCATGTGGGTTAATTGCATTGCTGATGCCAGCATAGATCTGGCCCACCGATTGCGGAGATATTTGAGTAATGACCGCCGTTGCCGGATCAATTTTAGCCAAATATAACTCGCCATTGGCTTGCCCTATACCTGTTGAGGTAGTACGACGCGCCAAACCATAAATGGTAGAATCACTTGGGTTGAAACGGAAATTATCAAAATAACTTGGCGCAATAGGATTACTCATGGTATTTTGAGCTATTGGTGAGCCATCGAGCATATTCACAGCATGAAAAGTCGTAAATGACTCAAAGTAATATTCTTGCGAATATGGATCGAGCGCTGCACCCGTGAGGTTAAAAGCAGGCGCTAAAGAAGTTTGGCTCAGTTGCGTAAATGTATCGGTGTTGGGGTCTAGTTTGGTTAAAAAGATTTGTCCAGTACTGACGTCGTTACCTACGCTCGGCTTGCGCAGTAAACCATAGAGGAAGCCATTTTGGCCAAAAGCAGCTGTTTGAAGACCCGCAAAAAGCAAGGTTACAAGTAATTGTTTGCGTTTCATGATGAATAGATTTAGCGTTTATGTAAAGATAAACACTAGAGCTATCTTATTGTTTCACAACACACTACATCAACTCAAATTATAGAACATGTTCTATAGTGAAAGGCGGAAAACTCAATCAAACAACTCCACCGCCAAACGAAAGGTATTGCAATGCGCCTCCACGATGACTTTGATGTCTGGTGAATAGCCTCCACCTAGGGCAACCGCTACTGGAATGG
>CAYPVA010000386.1:0-1659 GCA_964414045.1 uncultured Lishizhenia sp.
TGGGGTATAATAACGGGTTAACGTCAAATCTAGCAAACATTACGCTTACCACAGGGGTTGATTATGACATTCAAATTCAATATATAAACGGATCCGCAGCAATAAAAGTTAATAATACAACTGTTCTGCATCAAACATTGCCATCGCTTAGTGGTGGAGGAAAAGTTGTAATGATTGGTGAACAAACGAGTGCTGGACCAGGAGCTGTCGAAGCTTGTTTTAGTGACTTCAAGTTCTATAATAGTCCAGTGCCATTCTATCCAAATTTATCGATTATTGGCAATGGAGAAACTGGTACTTCGGGTACTAATTGGTCTATCATTGGTAATGAACTCATTGTTACCGGCCCAGCATCTATTAGTGCATCTGTCATTGAAACTGCGCTAACAACAGGTGACTTACTCATTAAAGGCAGTCCGGAATCTACTGTCAATGTTACAGTGAGCCAAGCAATAAGCTATACAGGTCCTACGATTCGAAATCTTACTTTTGGTACATCTTCAAACGCTGGGGACATTGATGTGAATGCAAATCTTGATGTGAATGCAAATATTACGTTAAACTGTTCTACAACAAGTATGCTTTCAACGGCGACAATTACGACATATTCCGGTGCTAATCTGAATTATAACGTAACCATCTCTTCACCTTATCAATTTGTAGATGGGTTAATTGCCGGTGCTGGTTCAATTGTTAAAACCGGTGGTTCGCAATTAGTATTCACCAAGAACAATACATTTACAGGTGGGACTACAATTTCAGGCGGAAAAGTACAACTTGGTATCGCTGGAGGCTACACAGGAAGTTTAGGAACTGGAACAATTCAAATTCAGAGTTCTAGCAATTTGCTGATTTTTGAAAGATATGGCAGCTACACTGTAAATAACTTAATTACAGGCGCAGGTAAAATTCAAAAAGGAGGAGATAATACAATGGTTTTGACCGCCAATAACACTTTCTCTGGAGGTGTAACATATATTTTTGGCGGATCAATTCAAGTTGGAAATGGTGGGACTACAGGCTTAATTGGAACTGGGCCAATAAATACTTATACTAAAACCCTAATATTTGACCGTTCTGATGATTTTACCATTACCAATACCTTACAAGGTGATGGAAATGTTATAAAAAATGGTGCAGGTAAATTAACTCTGGCATCTGCTAACAACAATGTAACTGGATTAATAACGGTTAATTCTGGTATTTTAGAATTTGGCAATGGTGGTTCCGGCACAACCTTTTGGACAGGCTACTCTCCCACAAATACAAAAATGGATGTAAAAGTTGGTGCATCTTTAATTTTGAATAGTACAGGAACTTCGAATTTGTTTCATGAAATTTTTGGCGGTGGCTCACTGATTAAAAACGGAACAAGCAATATAACCATGTGGAAAGATGTCAATATTCCCACATTTACAATTAATAGTGGTTCTTTGATTGCAAATTCAGGTATCAAATTAACCATTTTAGGTGTTTTGACAAATAATGGAACACTTACGCTCAATAATAATGCAACTTTAGTTCAGGGGTCAGCAAGTACTTTAGCGGGAACAGGTATTTATAATGTTCTCCAAACTATCACAGGTGCCAACTCAGGAGGCGTTCCAACAGGTCGTTTCTGGTATCTGGGTAGCCCTGTATCTGCTGCTAGTTCTTCTA
>CAYPVA010000387.1:0-1370 GCA_964414045.1 uncultured Lishizhenia sp.
CGCGGTTGGACCAGTTACGCGCTTTCTAACGCAGAACAGCTACACCATTGGAGATTTTTTTGGTTCTTTAGCGGTGGGTCTTTTAACAGCCGTGATTCCGGAGGGGGTTGCCTATCATTACCCTTTAGCTTATCGTTATGACCTCTCGGCTTATGCCAATCCGTTGGGCTTGGCAATCGTATTGAGTAACAACCCTGCCCTCAACGAACGCGTTCGCTATCAAACCAATCTTGGCGTTAAACTAACTTACTACAGCCGCATGGGTCTGTTAGCCAATGTGCACACGCAACTCAATTACATGGGTTATTATGGGTTTTATCCAAGTGCCGGTTTTGGAATTGGGTATGCGTTCGGCAGCCGAAATTTGAGCGACTAATCAATGCCCTCCGGGCTGGCAACATAAAGGCAAGGCCTTTTGAGCTGTCGCGTCTGCTTTTTTATCGTCTGCGTCATAGCCAATAAGGTTGAGCGCTTTTTGTAATGTAGCTACATCTGTTGATTTAGTCTTGTACTTTACTTCGAGTACCTTCGTTTCTAAATTGAGTTCGGCATAAACAACACCTTTTGCTTGGTTCAGGGCTGTTTCTATGCGCTCTTTGCAATCGCCGCACTGGGCATTGGTTTGAATTTTTACAACCGTTGCTTTTTGTGCAAAGGATGCAAAACTAAAAACAGTAAATAGGACAAATAAGAGGTTTTTCATGGTACAATTTTTTAATATATATTCATTTTTAAATTTTCGATTTTGATTCATTTTGATTCATTTTGATTCATTTTGATTCATTTTGATTCATTTTGATTCAATTACATCATTATTTCAAGGTAAAACGCAAACCTAAATAAGCATTCCAACCCATTATTGGAGCCCAAACTTGGGTGGCATCAAAATTAGGGCCAAAAGGATTGGCAGCATCGATTATTGGCGCATGTTGGGTAAAATTCAGTAGGTTTTCTCCGCCGAGGTAAAATTCGAGTTTTTTCCAGTTGCGCGTGACCTGCGCGTTGAGCAAAGCCCATGGGGTACTTTGGCCATGATGCGGCAAACGCACTGCGCTGTAACGCGAGTAAGTAAGGTCGTATGCCCACCGCTTGTTGCGGGTTTGGTAGGCTAGGTTAACAAAATAACGCTGGCGCGGCACCAATACTTGATTTTGGAGCGCTCCATTATAAAGTGCGCGGACATCCTGAAACTTGTAGGCCAAACGCAAGTCGAGGCCGCGAACAACTTCGTAGGCAAACTCTGTCTGAATAACTGTTGCAACAGAGTTATCGGCAAGGTTTTTAAAAACAACCTTTTCGAAAATGGAATCGCGGTCTGCAACAAGCTGTTGCGAAAAAAGAACGAGTGATAAGAAGGCTACCGCCTTTGC
>CAYPVA010000387.1:1380-1639 GCA_964414045.1 uncultured Lishizhenia sp.
AAAAACGCGTGTGATATACGTCCAAACTGATACTTCCCTTGCGTTTTTTGAAACTAAAGCCTTGAACTAAAGAAGCACCAATGTTCCATGAGATTTCTGGTTGCAAGGATTGATTTGCGATCCAAGTCTTTGAGCTGGCAAGTAAAGAAAGGTTGTCCACTACAAAGTTGGGCATGCGCCAGGCACGGCCACTAGTGAGCCTGAGGTCGAGTTGCGGAGTGAGTGCGTATTTGAGGTGCGCGCGCGGTGAAAATTGCCC
>CAYPVA010000388.1:0-266 GCA_964414045.1 uncultured Lishizhenia sp.
AATTATCGGCACTGATATGGTTCTTCCTCATGTTCGCTGGGATAAAACTGAAACTATAATTTTTGTTGACTTGGACAAGCAGCTGGCTTTTCCCGAATACAAAGCCAATGAACGTGTCTGGCACACTCTTCAGTACGCAGAGTATATGCGCAGCGAAAAGAGTTCTTTGTTTGTCCAAACATTTCATCCAGATCATTTGGTATTTCGTTCGTTGATGGAACCAGATAGACTATACCGAACAGAATTAAATGACCGGTCTAATAATA
>CAYPVA010000388.1:276-1635 GCA_964414045.1 uncultured Lishizhenia sp.
GGTGGGGCTTACCTCGTTGATGATCCGAAATAATAACCAAGAACAAGTGTTACGATTGGGGTTGAGACGTTTATGACTCGAAGAACCGGATCAACATTTTCTGGATAAAATAGTGCTGCCATTGAGGCAAAAAAGGTTTACAGTTTAATTCAAAATAAGTTGACAACTGAGCAAAAATCCATTATACTACTTCCTCCAATTGAAACCCAACCAAAATCGTATCGTGGGGTTTATTGGCAGACATTAATTGTTAAAGCTAGTGCCAGTGAGTGGCCACAAGAATTATCTTGGCTAAACAAAAATATACCTGAAAACTGGAAAGTTGACCCTAATCCAATATCACTTTTACAGCCATAGAAAAATTTTGTTCCGTATGGAGTTACCAATCGTTAAATTACCAACACCAAGTCTAAGAGAACGCTCCGTGGAAATCACCAAGGATATTTTGTTATCTGAAAATACACAAAAATTTATTGATGACATGATACCTACAATGTACGGTGATGATGGTATCGGGTTGGCAGCGCCGCAGGTAGGGAAAAACATTCGTGTGTGCGTTATTGGCAAAGAGGCTGATAAGAAGAAGTCTTTTTCGCGCTTTTCCGTGTAGTTTTTCCATCCAAATAGCAGCACTGTAGTCGATAACAATGATGGCAAATAAAACCAAGATATACTTTGGAATGAAAGCCATGTAAAACAAACAACTACTGACAAATATTAATATCCAGCGCAAGCGTTGTGGTAGCAGGTAATAAAGGAGTACTACAGCCGGTAGAAAAAATAAATAATCGAGAGAATTAAAAAGCATCTGAATTTTCGCTAGCGAAAGATAGTTCAAAAAGTCGAATCCAAAGCAAAGCTTCTGTATCTTTACCTCAGCAAATGAAACGGTTTTTTACGCATCTGGACCTCAAATGGCGCTTATTAGGCCTGCTATTGTTATTGAGTTTTCTTTATGCTTTTTGGGCTCATTTTTTTGATCCGATTCAGCCCATTCACGAATGTAGAAAAGCAGATTCCCTTTCTCAAGCACTACAGTTCATGAAAGGAGGCAACTTGTTTGAACCCAAAACACATGCAATTTCTAATCGTGGCTATCAAAATGCGGCAGCAGAGTTTCCACTTGTTTATTTCCTTATTGGTAATATTTGGCGAATAGTTGGTTACCATCTTTGGTTAGCTAAATTCTTGAGTCTTGCTTACTTGATTGGTGCGATCATTTCATTTCGAAATGTTTTGTTGTGGTTCTTTAAGGCCCAAGGTTTAACCATTCTTTTTAGTGCGCTTATTTTGAGTTCTCCGGTGCTCATTTATTATGCCGATACGCTGCTACCAAATGTGTTTTCATTTGCGAGTTTG
>CAYPVA010000389.1:0-898 GCA_964414045.1 uncultured Lishizhenia sp.
AAAATCACAATAAAAGAGAGGTGAAAACTAAGCATAGCGATTTTCTCGCGGCTCCACATTTTGTAGCGAAAGATATTTGAGACCAATGCTAGCGTCAAATAAAGTAACAAGCCTTCGAACCAGGAAGCATTGTAAACAATAATTTTAGCGGCTTGAATACCGTGTATAGATTCTATGAAAGTTGCTGCACCAATAGCGAGTAGAAAGGCGATCAGGCCAACACTTGCGCAGCGCATTGAAAATAAGGTGGAAAGGATTTTGTCCATTCGAGAAATTTTTTCACAAAAATAGCCAATGTATACGCAACATTCATAGAAAGAGCTTAATCTTGTCAGAAAAAGATGTTGGGTAATTTTAGAATTATTTTTATTTACTTGTTTTTTGCCTCATTTTCTGCTAATGCGCAAGAAATTTCAAACGAGTTGAAAGTGGAGGGTGGCGAAATTTTGCGATTTTGTCTGCCCTTTAAACAAACCACACGGGTAGTTGATGTCTATGTGCCCAAAGACGCCAAAGGAAAAACTGGTCTGAAGACACTCTACATGCACGACGGTCAGATGCTTTTTGATAGCACCCATACTTGGAACAAAAAAGAATGGCAAGTCGACGAAACTTACGCCAATGAACTTTCACGCTATGCCCACGAAGCATTCATCACTGTCGGAATTCACAATGATCCACCAAATCGCTATGCCGAGTTTTTTCCACAAAAAGTTGCTGAGCTCATGCCTGCCTCTTACCGCACGATGTTAATGGATAAATTGTGGAACGGCGAGTTAAAAGCTGATGCCTACCTCGATTGGATTGAACAAACTTTGGTTCCGTTTATCGAAAAACAATTTGCAGTGTCAAAAAAAACCAAAGATAGAATGGTTGTAGGTTCGAGTATGGGCGGCCT
>CAYPVA010000389.1:908-1402 GCA_964414045.1 uncultured Lishizhenia sp.
AGGAATGGTTGAGGCTTTGGTTATACCGTTCAATATTTACCTGGAAAAAAACCTGCGTGCTGATAAAAAGCACTTTTTGTATGTAGACCGCGGTACAGAAACCCTCGATGCCTACTACAAGCCTTATCACGACCGCCTCCTTACAACTTTAGCCTTGGTTGGTTATAATACTCAAAATCCTCGGTTTTTAGAAACAGTAGTCATAGGCACTGGGCACGATGAGACTGCTTGGGCTGAGCGCCTCGATGTTCCAATATTATTTTTGTTGTCGCGCAACAATTCCCGATAGTTTTCTACATTTGTTGCTCTCAATCAAACATGAAAAGAATTCTATTATTCGGGGCTGGCTTGTCTGCTTCAACACTCATCAAATACTTGCTCGGTAACAGCGCCAAAGGAGCTTGGCAGCTCGATGTCGTAGACCAAGATTTACCCTTACTTAAGGCCAAGCTAAACGAACATCCCAATGCAACTGCACATTCTTTCAATGCTTT
>CAYPVA010000389.1:1412-1635 GCA_964414045.1 uncultured Lishizhenia sp.
CATTTCTATGCTGCCTGCCATTTATCACGTTGAGGTAGCCAAGGATTGCATAGCACTCAAAAAACACCTCATTACACCGTCCTACATCTCTGCAGAGATGCGAGCGCTCGATCAAGAGGCAAAGAACGCAGGCATCATCATCATGAATGAGATCGGTGTTGACCCTGGTATTGATCACATGAGTGCCATGCATATAATTGATCAAATCAAAGCTAAAGGCGGT
>CAYPVA010000390.1:0-1628 GCA_964414045.1 uncultured Lishizhenia sp.
AAGCCATTTTAAGCTGTGCTGTGAACGGCGCAGAGCTGCAGCAGGTAATGGTATTCATCAAATTATAAGTGACTGACCACGGTTGAACAAATTGTATGAGGAAGTTTGTAATATTTATTTTGATTAGCTTAGCAACCTACTCCTGCAAACAAGATGAATTCACATTTATCAATAAGGAAAATGAATCTTGGGAGTTAATCAAAGTAAATTCCGTAATAAAATGAGGGTATTGATTGTTTTAGTTGTGTTGAATAGCTTTTGTAATTGTTCCGTTGCGCATAAAATAATGAAAAATAAGTCAAATAAAAATGAATTCAATTAAACTTACAAAAAGAGTAGTTCTTGGCAAAAGCGCAACATGGCTATGGATTATTGTGGCAATAATTATAACTATATGCAGTTATTTTAGTTTTGACCTTACGCTGTCTATGTCTAAATTGTTGTTTGTGATCCCATCTTCTTACCATACTTGGTCTATTGTAAAAGAATCTAAAATAACACTTGTAGAATTCGCATATGATGAGCAGCACTTTAAATTCAATTTTCAGTGGGGCTTAAAGGATCCAATAACGTATTATAAATCGGATGTGCTCTTAGAAACGAACGAAGATTTAATTGTATTCAAAGTACAAAAATCAGCTGACATAATCGGTAGAATTCATAAAAAACAGCTTGTCAATGAAACTGATTGGAGCTTGCTTGTATCAATAATAAAATGATATAAACCATTTTTTAATTTTACACATCAATGGTTAATCTACTTCAAATAATAAAACTTCCATTTCCATTCTTTTTCCCCAAATCAGGTTGGGATTAGAAACTCAACATATTACAGCCCATTTGGCGTAGATTTAGATTGCAGAACGGTGAGTGGTGGGTATAGGTTCGGTTATCAGGGCTCTGAAAAAGACATTGAATTCAAAGGTAAAGGGAATAGTTATACAACAGAGATTAGACAGTTAGGTCCGAGGTTGGGAAGGTGATTTACTTCGACATGGAATAGGCGGATATGGAATTAACCAACTAGAAAAAGATCTTAAGAAATAATGAGCATTATTAGAAGAAATAGCGAAATTTTGTATACAAATAATCCAATGCTCACCCCCTCCAAACCTTCCCCTGGTGTCGGAATTCGAACCTGCTCCGATTACAGTTCATTTGGTGTGGAGTTGGGTGGTAGTTTCGGCGAAGGTGGATCCGGTGGTGATTGGTAAAACAAAATAGAATTAACTATGTATACTCTATGTGCTTCTTTCTTTGCTTCTTTATGTGCTATTTTACTTTGTGGGAGTTTGACTCAATCAGTCAAGTCAGAAATTTATTTAATCTCTGAGGGATTCGAAGGTAGAGTAAATGTGATATTTAGAAAAAAAACCAAAATAACGGCCCGATATGAAAATGCAAAAAGGGTATATAACATACCTTCGGATGGAATTTTAGTTTCTGATTATGAATTTCAAGAAGGAATGATTAATCGCGAGTTTTTTCTTATCGACGCTCAGGGACATAGGTCTCAATTGTTAGTATTTGACGATAATGCACTAATGTTTTAGCGTATAATTGAAAACAACATTTTATCTCAAAAGAAATGATCAATAGAATCTACTACGCTATTTGGGCTGATGGCA
>CAYPVA010000391.1:0-1622 GCA_964414045.1 uncultured Lishizhenia sp.
ATGACGGGAATTCCGAGTGACTCTGCCAGCTCTGCAACTGGGCTCGGGGTCATGACGCGCTTGCGGCCCACTGGTGCATCGTTGCGGGTTAGAACCCCTGAGACCTCGAAGTGAGCGAATCGGGCATCGGTTGCCAAAACTTTGAGTGTGTTGGCTGCGATCTCAGGCGTGCCAGCGAACAGAATCTTCAAATTGAGCGCCGCCTTTCGCTGACTAGATTACTTCGACTTCATCCATGCGCACGCGAACCGGTCGCATTGCGCGTCCACTGCGTGCATTTACGGCTTTAGACGACATGGATGCCTCGAGCTGGAACTGCTTTAGTAGTGCACTGAGTTCCTCGGTGCGTGCATACGGAAAACGGATCAGCAGGCGCCACTCGAGTGCGGTCTTCATGTTTCGAGCCTCGATCGGTAGCGGGCCGAGTGCAGCAAAGTCCGGCTTCTCGTCGAGACGCTTCATTAGCTTTGTGAGGAGTTCACGTGAGGCTACAACTGAGGCCATGCGCACAACTGGCGGAAAGTGCAGTTCTCTTCGTTCGGCTAACTCATTGGTGATTGCCTGTCGAATAGCACCAACTGCAAAGGCCTGTCCGATTGGGCCGGCGACACCGGTAAGCGTCACGCGACCGCTCGGCGCCGCATGTGCGGCGGCATTTGACCAAAGTCGTAGTGCCTCCTCAGTGGCCCGCAGGGTGTCTCGCATTAGAAGGTTTTGCCCGTCAAGCAAGACAACCGCGCCGTATCCCCCGTCAACGCTAGGTTCGGCGCCAGGTGTCGCTACGACAATGGTCTTGCCACGTTCGATCGCGTTAATGCTGCTAGCGCCAGTGGCTTCGATTAGGCGGGCTCCCGGAAAGGCCTTTCCTAGTTCTGCGACTGTGCGGGTTGCACCGGCACGACCGGCCGCAAAATCGCGCGAGCCGCAAGCATCGCAGTGGGCTGTAAGTTGCGACGCGCTGCACCAGCGACAGGCGGGTTTGCCCATCTCGTTAAGCCAGACCGGGCCCTTGCAAACAGCGCAGTGGATGCGCTCTCGGCACGTCTTGCAGTAGGCCGATTGAGATACGCCGCGACTCGAGACCTGCACGAGTACGGGTTGGCTGGCATCCAAGGCTTTCCTGATTGCCTTCCAGGCAAGTGAATCGACGCGTGCAACGTCATCTGAGATAGCTGTGGCCGCCTCGGGTCCACGTGCGTCGTGAACCTCTAGATATCCCAGGTCGCAGAGCCGCTGAATATCGGTGCTGACTGAATTACCAAGGAATGCAAGATCCCAACCTTCGAGTTGCTGACGCACCAGAACCAGCTCGCGAGTCGGCAGGTATGGCGAGGCCTGCTCCACATAGCTCGAATCTCCCTCGTCCCACATCACCACAAGGCCCAAGTTGGAAATCGGCAGGTATGCCGCCGAGCGTGTGCCGATGATCAACGAGCCAGTCTCGCGGGCAGCTCGCACAAAGGTCTTGTATTTGCCGAGAGCGGTCTGTGCGCTCGAGTAATTGAGAGGGACAACGCCTGCAGCTGCGAAAGCCTTGCCAAATTGCTGCAAAGCGCGGTCATCGGGAGTCAGTAATAGTACCGACTCGCCGCGGGTCAAGCGCGGCAGGATGAGATCCAGCG
>CAYPVA010000392.1:0-1616 GCA_964414045.1 uncultured Lishizhenia sp.
GCCATGAAACTTTTTCGATCTCACAACGACAACTATAAAGACGGCGAACAACTCAGAGACTTCGTTTATGTCAAAGACGTCGCCAAAGTTTGTCAGTTTCTACAGCAAGCCTTGCCAACAAACGGCATCTATAACCTAGGATCTGGCAAAGCTCGTACTTTTTACGATTTAGCCCGCCTCACTTTTGAAGCACTTCAACTCGAGCCACAGATTTCTTTCATTGATACACCGATTGATATCCGAGATAAGTATCAGTATTTTACAGAAGCCAATATGGCTAAACTTTTGGCAGCAGGTTACCAAGGTGGTTTTCATTCGCTAGAGGAAGGTGTAACAGATTACGTTCAAAACTACCTTGTTCCTCATTTTGAATCTTAAATCTTAGGGTAATTTTCTTTCGTAAGACACCGCTTTTATTAAAAAATAAAAGTCACAGAAATAAAAAAAGCCTCGCAAATGCGAGGCTTTTTAGTTTAGTTATCTTCGGATTAGCTTATTCGCTAACAACTTCGAATTTAAAGCTTTGCTTCACACCTTTGTAAAGGTTTGCTTCAGCTTCAAAAGAACCGATCTCACGGATTGGTTCGTCTTTGATTTTCAAAGATTTGCGGTCGATGTCAAAACCAGCTGCGCGAAGTGCATCAGCTAATTGAACAGTATTCACAGAACCAAAGATTTTACCGTTTTCACCAGCCTTAGTAGCGATGCTAACAGATACGTCAGCTAATTTAGCAGCAACTGCTTGTGCTTCAGCCAACATTTTTGATTCTTTGTGTGATTTTTGACGCATCACTTCTTCGTGTGCTTTTTTAGCACTAGCTGTTGCCAATACAGCGTATCCTTGTGGAATAAGGAAATTACGACCGTATCCTGGCTTCACGGTAACTACCTCATTGGCATAACCGAGTTTATCTACATTTTTCTTTAGAATAACTTCCATGATTTCTCAATTTTGTCGTTCAACAATGACTTATTTCAACATATCACCAACATAAGGCAAGATGGCAAGGTGACGTGCACGCTTGATGGCCTTGTTGACACGTTTTTGATACTTTTGGGAAGTACCAGTGATACGACGTGGTAAAATTTTACCTTGTTCGTTAACCAATTTCAATAAGAAATTAGCGTCTTTGTAATCGATGAACTTGATTCCGCTTTTTTTGAAGCGGCAATATTTCTCCTTTTTAATATCGATGTTAATCGGAGTTAGATAACGGATATCGTTTGACATAGCTCGTTCTTTAATGGGTTTGACAATAATTAGGCAGTTGCTCCAGCTTTAGCGCGACGCTTGTCGGCATAAGTAAGGTGATCAGCATCCATTTTTACAGTTAAGAATCGGAGAACGCGCTCGTCACGCTTCATCATCAATTCGTAATCTGCAACAACGTTGCCTTCAGCTTGAAATTCAACTAGGTAATAAAAACCAGTTGATTTTTTCTGGATTGGGTACGCCATTTTGCGCAAACCCCAGCTCTCCGAATGCTTGATTTTTCCGCCTTTAGCGGTAATCTCGCCTTCGAATTTCTGCACTGCTTCCTTTGCCTGCTCATCAGACAAAACGGGAGTTAAAATGAAAACAGTTTCGTAAGAATTCATAAGGTTAAACTTTAATT
>CAYPVA010000393.1:0-1616 GCA_964414045.1 uncultured Lishizhenia sp.
TCAAGGACCTCCTTGCTTATTTCAGACTTGCTGCCAACCCCCACGACGAAGAAGCATTCAAACGCGTGATCAATTACCCAAAGCGCGGCATCGGCAAAACCACCGTAGAAAACCTCATTATTGCAGCCAACAAATACAGCACCAGCATTTGGGAAGTGGTTCGGGATTTCAATCGTTTTCCGGCCGACGTTGGGTCGGCGGCAAAAAGTAAAATTTACGAGTTTGTCACCATGATCGATAGTTTTGGGGCCGAACTCGAAAAAGTAGATGCCTATACCCTAGCCGACCGCATTGCCAAATCTTCGGGCATCATCCGTGAGCTGATCTCAGAAAAAGACAAAGGCCCAGAGGAAGTAGAACGTTTTCAGAACGTCGAGGAACTTTTGTCCGGTATTCAAGAATTTGTAAAAGGCAACGAGGACGGAACGCTGCGTACACTCGCAGACTTCATGGTTGACGTCGCACTGCTCACGGACGCAGATCAAGAAAATCCAGAAGACCGCAACCACATCAGCCTCATGACCATCCACTCAAGCAAAGGACTTGAATTTCCCCACATTTTCATTGTAGGGCTTGAAGAAAACCTTTTCCCATCACAGATGGCGCTCAACTCGAGGTCAGAACTTGAAGAAGAACGGCGTTTGTTTTACGTGGCACTTACCCGAGGCATGAAAAGCTGTATGCTCTCGTACGCCACTAGCCGTTTTACTTGGGGGCAACCCATCATGTGTGAATCTTCTCGTTTTATTGATGAAATTGACCCGCAATATTTACAATTTGAATCTGCAAACCGCAGTAGTTCGGGGCGTTCCTTAATGGGTTCTGGTGCCATTGATAGAAGTTTTAGCGGCGGGCTCAACAAACCTTTGGGTAGCCCTGCTCCCAAATTGCGTTCCTTAAAAGAAGTCAGCCAAACCTCAGCAAGCGCAAAACCCACCAACGACACTGGAAATGAGCAGTTAATGGTTGGCACAAACGTCTCACACGACCGCTTTGGAAAAGGAAAAGTACTGAAAATAGAAGGAGTTGGGCCAGATAAAAAAGCCACCATTTTCTTTCCGCAACATGGCTCTAAAACTGTATTGTTGCGTTTTGCTAACCTTCAAATATTAGAAGATTAGCCTTAAATAATGTAATTGCGCACAATCTACTTAATCCTCCAATAAATCGGGTCTGCGATCCTTTGTCCTTTCGTAGGCTTGAGCTTCACGCCAAGCAGCAACATCTTTTGGATTGCCGCTCAGTAAGACTTCCGGAACTTTCATGCCCATAAACTCTGGCGGTCTTGTATACACAGGCGGCGCAAGTAAATTATCTTGAAAAGAATCGGTGAGTGCTGATGTTTCGTCATTTAATACACCCGGAATCAAGCGCACCACTGCATCCACAACAATTGCCGCCGCGAGTTCGCCGCCACTCAGGACATAAGATCCAATTGAAATTTCTTTGGTAATATACAGATCTCTGATGCGTTGGTCCACACCTTTGTAGTGCCCGCACAAAATGATGATATTCTGTTTTAATGACAACTGATTACACATAGCCTGATCCAAAACAGCGCCATCTGGTGTCATGTAGATGATTTCGTCGTAGGTGCGTTCAGCTTTGAGTTTTTC
>CAYPVA010000394.1:0-1611 GCA_964414045.1 uncultured Lishizhenia sp.
GCTCAGGCAGACCGAGTTCCTCGCCCTGGTAAAGGTATGAAGCACCGGCGAGACCGAGCATGAACATGGTGGCTCCGCGTGCAGTGCGCAGACCGAGCTCGCGATCCGGCTGCGGGTCGTTAGGGCCAACGCCATCCGACGCGGTTGGCCGACCCTTGAGCCCGCCCATGCGTGAAGCGTGACGAATCACGTCATGGTTGCTGAGCACCCAGGTCGAAGGTGCGCCGACCGAGTCGAACGCCTCGAACGATTCGTTGATGCTGCTGAACAGATTCTGTGGCTCCCAGAGCGAGTCAAGGAATCTGAAATTGAAGGTCTGGTGGAACTCATCAGATCGCACCCAGAGGGCCATAAACGAAAGCGGAAGAACGTATGCCTCGCCGCACATCGCGCGGTTGCCCGGGTATGAGTTCAGAATCTCGCGCCAGCGACGGAAGATCGGGTGAACCTCTTCTTGGAACCACATCGGCGGGTTTTCGCGACCTTCGATGAAACCGGCTCCGGCCTCATCAACGTATGGGTGATCAGGCAATCCTGCGGCCTTCGCCATTGCGTGCGGCTGGTCAACACGGAACCCGTCGACTCCGCGGTCTAGCCAGAAACGAAGGATGCGCTCAAACTCATCCTGAACCACCGGGTTGGCCCAGTTGAGGTCTGGTTGCGACGAGTCAAATAGGTGGCAATACCACTGACCGAGCGAGCCGTCGGCCTCGGTAACGCGAGTCCAGGCCGGACCACCGAACATCGATGCCCAGTTGTTTGGCGGCAGCTCGCCGGCCTCACCCTTGCCGTCCTTGAAGTGGTAGTACTCGCGCTCAGGTGAACCGGGGGCTGCGGCAATCGCACGCTTGAACCACTCGTGATCCCACGAGGTGTGGTTCGGCACGAGGTCAATCAGAACCTTGAGGCCCAGCTCATGTGCGCGAGCAAGCATGTCGTCGAAGTCGGCGAGTGTGCCAAACAGTGGGTCGACATCGCAGTAGTCGGCAACGTCGTAACCGGCATCCTTCTGCGGCGACTTATAAAACGGCGACAACCAAACGGCATCGACACCGAGCGAGGCAAGTGAGCCTAGGCGCGAGGTGATGCCGGCCAGGTCGCCCATGCCATCGCCATTCGCGTCGGCAAAACTGCGCGGATAGATCTGATAGATGGTGCCCGAACGCCACCATTCACCGCCGACTCGTGAGTCGTGGTGCACCAGATTGCCAGTCAGAGAAGTCATTGAATTAAGTTACCCCGTTAAGGTGAAACGCGAGCCTCCGAAGAGGCCCGCGCGCACAAATTGTCGTTCAGGTTTGAACGCTGGATGCCTAGAGCTTGATCCAGACGGTCTGGTCGTGCTCGAGTTCGCCTTCGACGGTCAGGTCGTGCTGGGTGGTGACGAGCACTTCACCGGCAGGAACCACGACTGGGTCTGGGCCAAAGTTGCTAAGCACCAATACGCCGTTGTTGATGTAGGCGAGAGTGTTCTTGTCTTGGAACTCAGGTGCCCAACGGAAGTTGCCGGCGCCGAGCGCCAGAGCCTTGCGCTCCTTGAGCAGGCGCTTGTAAAGCTCGAGGGTCGAGCCAGCAACGCCTTCTTGCTTGTCACGCGCATAGACCGCGTAG
>CAYPVA010000395.1:0-1605 GCA_964414045.1 uncultured Lishizhenia sp.
CGGTGATGGTCACGTTGCCAGTCGCTGATCCGGCAACGGTGGCGCCATAGTTCGAGGTGTTTCCCGATGTCGATAGCACGACACCATCGGCGCCTCCGTTGATGACCACGTTTCCGCTAGATGCCAACACGTCGGTTCCCTGGAACAACAATGAACCAGGGTTGGTAGCCTGCAGTGCCGCGTTGTCGCCGTTGAAGACAATGTCGCCACCACCGGTAGCCGAGAACGTTTGCCCAGGTCCGCTCGTGTAAACAGCGCGTTGCCCGGCGTCGGTGGCATTCGTGCTGTCACACTTGCCAGTTATAGAAATCGCGGTGCCTGATGTCGCTGCCGACGTCACTAGTCCGGTGTAAGTCGCATTGGTCTCCCAGTCGAAACCGTTACCGGTGCCAACTGCATAACCATCGAGCACAATCTTTCCGGTGCCCGAGTCGATCTTTGAGGCATACACAAGAAGACCCCAAGATGCAGCGGCTGTGCTCTTGCCCTTCATGGTGATATCTCCACCGTTTGAAAGCACGCGAACCGTTGCGCTAGGGCTTGCAGCCGAGGTTCCGAGCTGAAGAGCAGCCTTGCTTGCAGTCGTAGACATGGCATAGGTAGTCGGTGACGTATCCGACGCAGCCGTAGCACCACCCATCGAGATGGCTGCACCCTGCGTGATCACGTCGACATAATTGCCAAGCTTGATCACGCCTTCACCCGAGGCATCTGCATTCGAGAACAATGTCACTGGGGCCGTCGAGTTTGTGCCGGTGACCGAGATTGGCACTGTCACCGATGTCGAGCTGCCGGCCGAAACGATGATGTCTGCGGTGGTTTTGACCAGAACACCGGTGCCCGACGTGGCGCTGGTAGTTAGACCGCCCTGCAGGTATGCCGTGCCCGCGTAAACCTTGATGTCGCCAGTTGCCGAAATCTTGTCAAGGTATAGCGTGCTGGCGGTCTGGTTAGCGCCGCTGGTGCCCGGCTTGCCCCAGGTAAAGCTGGCGTAGGTCGACGGGAACTGCGCATACCAGTTGGCGTTGTTGAAGTATGAGTCGTAGTCGAAGGTGTTCGCGTTCGGCTGGAACTTCAGGTTTCCGGTTGAGTTGAAGGTCGTGATGTAAGGGCAGATCGAGTCTGAGCTGATAGTGACGTCTGAGGTTGATGCCGTTGCAAAAAGCGTCGGGTATGCCGTGTAGCCAGTAGCGACGTCTGCCGATAGCGCGCCAACGTATGAGCGAACGTTGCCGCGCGTCGCAAATCGAACGCCGTAGCGGGTCGAAGTGCTCGACTTGACCGCATCGATTTTGATAGGGCCAGAGCTGGCCGCGATATTCCAGTAGTTCAGCTCGAGAATGTCACTCTCTTGCGAGTCAGTGCCCCAAGCGCCTCCAGTTACTGAGGCACTGCCCTGCAATCCATAAATCTGGATGCCTCCACCGTTAGGCGCTACGGCGTCCGTGTAATAGTTCTGACCTTGAACTGCGTTCGCATAAACCGAACCTGCTGAATCACAAGATGACGAGTTGCCGTAGATACGAATTGCGTCAGCGGCCGTGCTGGTCGAAACGAAGTGAGTTCGGCCACCCCAACCGGTCATCACGGCGCGGTGCCAGTTGC
>CAYPVA010000396.1:0-1601 GCA_964414045.1 uncultured Lishizhenia sp.
CAAATCAATGGATTCGCACAAGGGACAACTTTTCATATCGCCTACTTTGATGTCAAGAACAGAAATCTCGAGAAACCTATTCATCGCCTGCTTAAGAATTTCGATGCCTCAGTATCTACTTATAACACCAAGTCAATTATTTCAAAAATAAATCGAAACGAGCTTGATGTGAAACTCGATGCTTACTTCACCAATTGCTTTTTGAAGGCAAAAGAAATTTGGCAATTAACTGATGGTGCTTTTGACCCAACAGTTTATCCGTTGGTCAATGCGTGGGGTTTTGGCCCAGAAAAGAAAGCGAGTCTTGAGCAGGAGCATCTCGATAGTTTGTTGCAATTTGTAGGATTTGAAAAAATAAATTTGATTAACGGAAAAATAGTGAAATCAGATCCTCGAGTGCAGTTGGATTTCAATGCCTTTGCTCAAGGATATTCGGTTGACGTAATTTCTAATTACTTACTTAAAAAAGGGATTGCCAATTTTATAGTCGAAATTGGAGGTGAAGTATATGCTCATGGCTTTCAAGACAGCGGCGAAAAATGGCGCGTGGGCATAGAACAACCCGTTGAAAATAAAACCTCAAAAAACGAACTTCAAATCATTGTTGAGTTAACAAACAAAGCAGTGGCTACTTCTGGTAATTATCGCAGATTTACTGAGATCAACGGACAGAAAGTCGTCCATCACATTGACCCCAAAACGGGCAAACCCACAGCTAACAATTTATTGAGTGCCTCCGTTTTCAGCGAATATGCCATCACTTCTGATGCAATGGCAACTGGATTTTTAGTAATGGGACTAGAAAAGAGTAAGCGGTTCTTGGCTTCACATCCTGAAATTCAGGTATTTTTCATCTATACCGATGACCAAGGTAAATTCCAAGTATTTATGACGCCACAACTCACAGATTGGATTGCACAAAAACAATAAAAAAAGGGCTGTCAGAATTGACAGCCCTTTTAAGTTTCTATTGGTTCTTAGACTTATTGTCTAACGATAACTTTTTCTTTCAGGCTTGATTTACCGTCAGAAACCTCAATGAAGTATACCCCATTGGCCTGATTAGATAAATTGATGTTTTTCTTTTGCTCTTGATCAACGGCCACGCGTAGGATTTCTTCACCCGCTAAATTGTAAACTACAATTTGCTTTGCTTTATTAAAGCTTACTTCAAAAACACCGGAAGTGCTTGGGTTAGGTGAGATGTTCATTTGTAAAGGCTTGACTTCTTCTACACCTGCGCCTGAAGGATTCCAAGCAAGAGCAATACCCGTAAAATTAGCGTCATCTGTAGGGTTCTGAACGTCTGAACCCGGGCCTTTTGTAAAGGTGAAAGACCTTGAAGCCTTCGCTGTATTGCCGTGATTCCAGCAAGATTCTACAGTAATTTTGTAAGTGCCATCTGGCACAATGTTACCCGAAGCATCTGTACCATCCCAACTCACATTGATATTTCCAAAGCTATTGAGGGTAGCACCGGTAGTTGCACCAACCGTATTACAAGAACCTGACATACAATTATTGGCATTTCCACCAGAATTAACAGCCCATATTGGTAAATGGTCAGAGGTGCCGCCGCCGGCATTTCTTTTGCGGGTTTT
>CAYPVA010000397.1:0-1598 GCA_964414045.1 uncultured Lishizhenia sp.
AATTTACCAAGCAGCAATACCCTGGCAACAGACGCGCCGCGGGCTTTGACCGCCCTAATGCAAGCGGAGGAGGCACCTGTGACGTCCTGGCATCCCAGCAATCATTTGGGCACTCTGGCTTCACCGGAACTCTCGCCTGGGCAGATCCTAAAAACAAGGTCATCTTTATTTTCTTATCTAACCGCGTGCACCCCAACCAAGACAACTGGAAACTCCGCGACCTCAACATCCGCACCGACCTCCAACATGTGGTATACCAAGCGCTAGCGAAGAGGGGGTAACTTATTGGTAATCTATGTTTTTTAGAAAATTTTCAGTAATTTTCTATTTACAATAGACCAGCAAATTATTCGCCAATGAATCGTTTAAAACTACTTCTGCCTTTTCTTCTCTTTGGTTGTGTATATCAGACCTATGAAAGACCAACCATTAGAAAATTCTCTATTACCTACTGGAATTCTGAATTAGGTGAAGCATCTGCGCAAAGAGCATTTCAGGTCTATACACTTGTTGAACACGACAAAGAAAAATTCATTTTCATTGTGAACGGCAGATGGTCTGATACCCTTTTTATTGATGGTAATAAGGTTAATGGTAGATTGCATTCCTTGAGCGTTTATTCTCCAAATGTATATCAATTCAATGGCGAAATAACAGAGCCTAAATACAAGGACCTAAAAATCGAAGGAGTTCTCAATTCAATTACAGTTCCAACAGAACCACAGTTAAATATCATCATCGAATAATAACGAGGCTTATGAAACCAATTCTCATGACGCTGTTTGTCTTTTCGCTTTTTTCAAGTCGTGCTCAAAATGTGTTCAAGCCACATTTTGGAATAGCTATCAGCACAGGGCCTGCCACCTACTACAATCCCATCATTAGCAATGTTGGCTATGTCCATGACTACAAATACGGCCAAGCTGCTCAACTTGGTTTAAAGGCCATTCAATCTTACAATAAATGGAATTTTTCGGCTAGTATAAACTACCAGTTTTTGTATTTTGCTTACCAGGGTGTTACATCGATAAATCAATCAAATCCAAATTTACCCAATTCATATTTTTTCGATTTCTACTTTTCCAAAAGTTTTCATCACCTGGCTCAATTACAATTAGGTTGTGCACGAAATTTGGGGCACGGCATCGAAATAGGCGTTCTACTCATGCCTTCTTATTTAATAGCAACCAATGACAACTACACTATGGAGCGCGTTTGGAGCTACGAACTCCCAAATATGATGAACGAAAACATCGGGTGGCGCAAAACCCAACTCATAGGCGGACCAACTTTTTCAAAATATTTTATTTCGAAAAAGGGAAACATTTCCCAACTATCTTTGAATCCGCAGATCTCGTTAACAAACAACGGCGGCTTCAACGTCTATAATCAAGCATTCTCTGACCTAACAGACCGAAAAACCCGCTTCGTTTCTTGCCAATTGGCATACACGGTGTTTTTTTAAACCTACCTCACCACCAACACCTTCGCGTAGCGTTTTTGGGTTGGGTTTTCGATGAGTAGTGTGTAGTTGCCGGCAGGAAGGTTGGCTACGTCAAGGGTTGCAGTGGTTTGCCCCTCTTGAATGACTTTGCCCT
>CAYPVA010000398.1:0-1596 GCA_964414045.1 uncultured Lishizhenia sp.
ATAACAAAGTAAAAAACAAAAGTGTTTAAAACTACAATTTTTGTGGTAATGTGATGAGAGGTAAATAATTGCCAAATAAGGTCAGTGGATTGCTTCTGTATTTCTAAACTAGTACATTCAAACATAATTCGATTAACCCATGTGCGACATAAACGGCCCTTTCAAGTTGTGTACCTGTGAATCCGATGTGGATAGGACGAAGCCGCATTGGGTGTTGCATCGGTTCATCCAGTCTAAGGAAGAATTTCAGGTGATGGGATTATTTAGCATTCTTGATTCTTATGACTTGGTTTCGCTTCAGAGTTTAAAAAGAAGGTTGAATACAGTTAAGGTATTTGATTTCGAATATGAGCCGATGGAAGGAGATTACTTAGAGTTATATCTCAAACCAGAATGGGAGGAAGGGTTTGAATTAAGACCAAATTTTGAATTAGAGTTTACTAAAGGCAAATGGAGGTTATTGGAAGATTTTGAATCAAATGAATACAAGCATAGTATGACTCAAATGGGCGAAATGAAAGGTCCTAAGACGGAGTTAACTATCGCCTACGAGCATTTCATGGCTACTGCAAGTAAAGAAAAATTGCAAGAGTTTGAATTCGATTCTATGTTTCAGCGTATAAAGCCAGTATTACGTACAAAAAAGGGCTTGATGGCATACTTCAAAAACATCCTTTCCATTCTACTCCTTTCCACCTTTCTCTTCTCCTGTGATCTTAAACCCATCGACTATTCGAAGAAAACAAGAAAGTCTTCTTACACGAGAGCAAGTACCACTCAAACGGGACAAAGAAGAAAAGCCCACGCCAGAATGGGAGTGAGCTCTTCTAAAAGGGCATTTAAGAATCGAATTAATTCCCGGAGTTATTACAATCGGAATAAGAATCGCAGGAAGTTGAGAAACCACAATTAACTAAGGATTCGGCATACAATACTTTACAAATTCTTCGAATTCCTCGTCCTCTTCAAAGTATTGGTCATATTCTGCAGCATCATCAGGGTTGAGTTC
Organism: uncultured Lishizhenia sp.; assembly: GCA_964414045.1. Taxonomy (GTDB): domain Bacteria; phylum Bacteroidota; class Bacteroidia; order Flavobacteriales_D; family Crocinitomicaceae; genus UBA952. The sequence continues at coordinate 1,010 of CAYPVA010000398.1, forward strand.
TTTCGTTTTTGCTAGGTCCTTGCATGCGCCCTCAAAGTCTTTCATTTTTGCTTTTAGGATGCATCGTAGGAAGTAGATTCTTCCTTCTCCACCTGTGGCATCTAATTTAATGCTCTCAGAATAGTTAATTTCAGCTTCTTCGAAATAGCCCGCGGCTTCTTGGGCAATGGCTAACGTGGCATAGGAGAGTGCTTTCGCTTCGTTTTGGTCTCCAATTTTAAATTGGATATCGATTCCTCTTTTTCGGATTTCGATTTCCTCGTCGAATAAGCCCAGTTCGTTCAAGCACTTGGCAGTTCTGTCTAGTAATAAAAGGTCTTCTGGGTTGATGGCGATCGCTCTATTGTAGTCATGGAGTGCAGCTTCGATGGCACCGTTGTGTTTTTTAATATCTCCTCTAAATAAGAGCATCTCTACATCGAATTTCTTTTGAATGAAGAAGGTATCTATGATAGCGGAGGCTTTATCGTACAGCTTTGATTTAAGTAGGCAACGTGTTTTAGACACCAGGCTGGGCGTATGGTTAGGAGCTACCTTAAGGGCGTCGTCGTAGGCCTCGATGGCGAGAGTATAGTTCTGCTCGTATT
>CAYPVA010000399.1:0-1593 GCA_964414045.1 uncultured Lishizhenia sp.
CTACTCAAAATGAAGCCAAGCTACAATTTCTGGGTAGCAAAAGGATTGCTTTTGCAGGCACGGGTCCATATAACAAGAGAAGATTTATTCCAAGCTGAACAAACTTTGAAGTCAATTATGGATTTCTATCCAGAACAAAATGATGGCGTAATGGCCGAGGCTTCCGATCTTTGGGACGAACTCATGCAGTTGAAAAACCCGCCGGTGAACGAAGAACCACAACAGGAAATGAAAATAGAAATCAACAACGAAGAGTAAGCCAGGAAAGGACTGATCAGCACATTTGTTTTTTTACTTACTGGGCTCCAGATTTGGGCGCAACAGGGTGAGAACATCATTATTTATACAATTACTAATCAGCAAGTTGAGCCGGCTAGCCGAATTTTAGAGCACCCTAAAATTATCGATTCTGTAAAAGCCACACCGGTCAAAGATTATCCTCTTTTGTTTTTTCAGGCTGAAACCAAAATTTTATTGGATACCATAGAAGCGGCAACCGTTGAAACGACTGAAAAATTGGCAAAACTCTACCCTTTTTATGTCAAGGCAGGCATCGGTTCGGTAATTATGCCACTCGGTGAAATCTATTACGCATCGGATCGTTCGCGCAATGTAAATTATGGCGCGCACCTCAAACACCTGAGCTCTTTTGGCGACATCAAAGACCGTTCAAAAGTGGTTTATGCTCCTGCACAATACGACCGAACGGCTGCCAACGCTTACTTTGGCTTGAATGAACGCAACTATCAATTTAAACTGGATGCCAATTACCTGAATAATGGGTTTCATTATTACGGCATACCGGACGCCACGATAGCAGCAGATAGCATTGCGCAGCGCTTTCAGCTCATGAAAGGCAGTTCTTCTTATCAATGGCTAAGAGGTGATTCCGCAAGGTTAAATTTAGCGATAGAAGCAGACTACCAGCATTTTATGACCTTGCCGACAGATTCCACAAAAGTTTGGCGCAGCAAAGAAGATCATTTTGATATCAAGACGCGGGGTTGGTACAACTATAAAAATGAACATTTTTATGCAGACCTTGGCTTGCGTCATAACAACTTCAAGAGGGGAATTCTAGATAGTGTGTATACAATTGGCGACACCGGTTTTGTTGTAAGTAACTCTATAATTGATTTCAAGCCAGGTGTCTGGACCCAAGCACTGAGCGATCGATTGAAAGTAGAACTTGGAGTCACTATTACCGCCGATATTTGGGCAAATGGAACAGATTTCTTTGTATACCCGAATGCGGAATTCAAATACGCGATGTTCAATAATATCTTTATTCCGTATATCGGTTTAAAAGGTGGGCTCAAGCAAAATACGCTACAAGGCTTAACGCAAGTCAATCCATTTATTCGAACCAATATTGAACTGAGAAATGAGCACAATCCCTATGATATCTATGGTGGTTTCAAGGGATCTTTGAGTAAAACGCTCAGTTTCAACATAGGCGTGCATTTTATGCACATCGAAAACAAAGCGCTTTTTGCAACAGATACAACGGTAACTTACAACAATTACCTTACGGTCATCTACGATACCTTAAACCAAACAACTTTCGAAGGCTCAATGACCTATCAGGCTGGA
>CAYPVA010000400.1:0-1587 GCA_964414045.1 uncultured Lishizhenia sp.
ACTATCCTTCGGGCCGAAACAGCCGGGAAGCCGCCGTGGTGATGCGCATGGCACTAAACTCTAGCCAATGACCGACACAAACGACCTCGACACGCGATTTGAATTGGACGATCGTCAACGCGCCATGTTGGCCGAGATGGGCGTGCGTGTGTGGCTGCCGAAGTCAAAGCCGCAGCAAGCTTCACAACTTCAAACTCAGGCAGACTCGTTACAGATACAGGCTAAACAGCCCCAGGTGGTTGCGCCTACAACGCAACGACCTGCAATGGCAGATGCGCCTGCACCGCTTGTGTCGCCATCCGCAGCGGCACCTGCGCGGCCTGCGACTGCGCCGCCCAAGATGGTGACCATGCCCGTGGTCGACATTGCCGCTTTGCCCGAAGGCATTGCCAACATGGCTTGGCCTGCGCTACAAACGGCTGTCCAAGCTTGTACAGGGTGTGGCTTAAGCCAAGGTCGTCAACAAGCTATTTTGGGCGAAGGTCCCGACACGGCCGAGTGGATGGTGGTGGGTGATGCGCCAGGCGAAGACGAAGACAAAGTGGGCACTAGCTTTGCGGGTCCTGCCGGCCAATTGTTGGACAACATGCTCAAGGCTTTGGGCCTCACGCGATCCGAGGTGTACATCACGCATGCCTTGAAGTGCCGTACGCCTTCGGGCCGAAGCGCCAGCCAAGTCGAGGTCTCGCATTGCGCGTCTTACTTGGCCAGACAAGTGGCTTTGGTCCAACCGAAGGTGATCTTGGCCATGGGTCGCACTGCGGCTTTGGCCTTGCTGCAAAGTACCGAGCCTTTGGGCAAGTTGCGATCTGAAGTACAGAGCTTCCACGGCGTGCCGGTGGTGGTCACGTATCCGCCAGCTTATTTGCTGCGCAACCAGGCTGACAAGGCCAAGGCTTGGGCCGATTTGTGTGTGGCGGCCAGCATTGTGCGGGCCTGATCATTCAAGCTTAAATTTTCAGCATCAGACGGAAGCGTCTGAAGGCTTGGCGGGCCACAACACGCTGGCAATTGACACCACCATCAAGCCCATGGCAGCCCAGTCTTGCCAATGCAAGGTTTCGTTCAAGGCCCATGCACCGCTGAACACCCCCAAAATAGGAATCATCATCACGCTGAGGGTGGAGGCCACGGGAGGCAAACTGCGCGCCAAGTAAAACCAGGCGGCATGCGCAAAACCAAAGACCAAAATGGCGTTGTACAAAATGGACACCCAGTGCGTAGCGCTGGGTTCTTGCCAACGATCCAACTCAAAGGTTAAGGACAAGAGGCCCATCACCACCGTGGTCATGGCGGTCATCCAAAATGACAAGGTCAAAGTGGGCAAAGGAATCGTAGTGCGTCGCAGCAACTGCGTGCCCAGGGCCCACGTGCTGGCTGCGATCAAGGCCAAGATCACGCCAATGGGTTTGCCCGTGAGGTTGGACAACTCATGCCACAGCAAAAGCACCACGCCTAAGGCGGCGGCTGCCACACCGCCCCAAGCGCGTTGCGCCAGTTGATTTTTAAATACCCAGGCGCCAATCACCGCAGAAAAAATGGGCATGGTGTAGCCCAAGATGGCCGAGCGTCCACTGGACGAATATT
>CAYPVA010000401.1:0-1586 GCA_964414045.1 uncultured Lishizhenia sp.
ATCAATTCAAAGCCAATCCAGCGGATTGGAAACCGATGCAGACGCCGGTGATTCCGGATGGTGCGCCGATAGGGATGGATTGTTATGAGTAAAGTTGTACTCGTTTGAACACGTTTGGCCCTATTTGGCCAAAGGATGTATCAAACGGTAGGCGTAGTTTTATTCCATAGAATTTTTAACGCTATGGAAACAAAACACTATCTCTGCAAAAGTCCTTTTTACGTTTTATTAATGGGAAAAGAAGGCCGCGAAGTTATTATACAGAATGGCATGATTGAGGTGTATTCGCTTCGCTTATTCCGATGGAAAAAACTAGTGAATACCTTCCCTGTGAATGACGTGGTTCAGGTGAGGACAATCGAAAATCTAGTACTAGCTGACACCTTCATTGCCCTGACTAAAAACCGTTTTTGTTCGCTTCGGCATTTAAGACCTAAGGAGGCTTTTGGCTTTAAAAGTTACCTAGCGATGATGCCTTAAACGACTATATAAATCGATATTAGCAACAAAGCAATTCCCAGTAATTTTAGAGGCCTTACTTTTTCGCGGTAAAGGATTTGGCCAAAAATCAAGGTTAGAACGAGTTGCGATTTACTCACAAAAATGATTTGGGTGATGGTTGCGGTCTTATAAGCAATATTCAAAAATACCGAGCCTAAAATGATGCATAAGGCCAAAATGCGGATAGGATTCTGAGGAATTTGCTGCCATTTTTGCTTTTGGAAAATTAAAATGACTCCTACACATAGCGTCACACACAATTCGAGCAGAAAGGAAAACGGGAGAACGCCGAGCCAAGCCACAGGGAACTTAAATAAGGCATAAGACACGCCCCAAAAGAAGGAGGCCAAAATACTCCCTCCTAAGGCCTTCAAAAAGGCGCTTATCGAGCTAAAGTGCCAATCGCTTTGGAAGAATAAAAAAACACCTCCCACCACGCAAGTAGTGGCAATCGAAAAACTAAATCCCCAAGACTCCCCTAAAAATAACACCGCCGTCAGCAAGCCAAAAATGTTAATCGACGAGAGAGGTGCGACAAGCGAGATGGCTTCGGATTTCAGGGAGCGAACAAAAAAATAGAGGCCCAAAAAACTAAATAAGCAAAGTCCTACACTCATAGCGAGTTGCCCCAGGTTATATGCCGGTCGTATGCCTAACCAGGGCGTAAAAATACTCCACTGAAAATCAGCCAAATAACATAAACCAAAAAACGAAGTCGTATACAATCCGCGAACAAAAATCACTTGCAAAAAGGGAGCATCCTGAATCGCTCTTTTCCAATAGGCATTACTAAACCCATAAAAAGCAGAGCTAAATAGAATATATAGAAAACCTAACATGCTGCTTCTATGAAGGCTACTTGCTTATTTACCCACAGCTTATCGCAACTGTAAATGTAGAGCAGATTGATTTGACTCATGGCGCTTCGCGCCTCCACTTTGTTGCCTTTTTGGATAAAATAACGGGCTTTCAACAAATACATTTTATTGAGATTATGCTTTTCTGGAAACGAGAAATTAATCAGCAAATCGTCCACTTCAAACCCCTCAATAAAATCAAAAGCACTCAAATCCTGCTGATAGACT
>CAYPVA010000402.1:0-1580 GCA_964414045.1 uncultured Lishizhenia sp.
TTTTTTTTTTGAAATGATCTTTAGTGCTTTTCGTGGTGTTCTTTGCCACCTTGTTCCATTCTTTCTTGGCGTTGTTCTTTGAGTTCTTTTTTCATTTGCTCAAATTGCGCTGCAGTTAAAACGTTTTTAAGCATTTCAATGCGTGCTTCTTGATTGGAACGGATGATTTCTTTTTTCTGTTCTTCAGAGAAATTACTATCCATGATACCTTGATTTTTTTGCGCAATTCCTAGATTGATCGTGTAAACCTGTTCTTTTTGGGCCTCAGAAAGTTGTAATTCAGCAGCCATTTTTTCGGTTAAAAATTTGGCGCGTTCTTCTGGGCTTTTTTCATCTTTATGTGCCTTAGCACCTGTTTGAGCGAAGGATAAAGACGAAACGAGTAAGCTAAGCGCGAAAAGAATTGATTTTTTCATAGCATTGGATTTAAAATTGAACAAACGAATTTACGTAAAATTGTTACAAGTATTGTGCCTAATAGGTGGCTTCTACTTAACTTAGTGTAGCAATGCACCTTGCAAAAGAAACACCAGAACTTAAACGCCAATTCGAGCAACAAGTTGCTTTGGCCGCTGAACTTGATTTTTTCAATCAAGTCTGGGTACAAGATATTTTACATGAGCGTTGGTGTTATTTAATTGATAATGAATCAAATATACTTTTAAGGCTTCCCTACAAAAATAAATGGGTGTTGAGGGCATATTTACAGCCCTTATTTATCCGATCCCTACATGTTTTTTCAGCTGCGCAATCGGACAAAATTGTTGGTGCACTTCGTCGAAAGTTATTTTTGCATGTCAATTTAACGCTGCCAACTTCAAATGATTCGCACACGGGTATATTTCAAAAATTGACATGGAACGATGGCATTGATGAAATTCGAGGTGCTTATTCCGAAAATGTCAAAAGAGGTCTGAAAAAAGCAAGGTCTTTGGCATTCAAGCCCATCACATACCAAGATTTTCAGACTTTTTTTGTGGACCAAAAAGGTGAAAACTTAGGAAGTTTAAAAAAGAAAAGTTGGCTGCGTTTAGCCCAATTGTTTGCAAAAGCACGAGCAATGGACGCTGCGTTTTGTGTTGGAGCCTTTGATCAAGAAAAGCTAGTTGCCGCCGCTTTATTTTTCAAGTGGAAAGACCAGCTTTATTTTATGAAGGGAACACTCAACAACCACGGTAAAAAAAATGGCGCCTTGGTTTATTTGATTGATACTGTTCTTGAAAAGTATGCCGATGAATGTCGGGTATTAGATTTCATCGGATCTAATCAAGAAAGCATTGCCTCATTTTATCGAAAGTTTGGAGCCAAAGACTACCACTATAGTATTGTCAAGGGAAGGTTCCCTTTGGTTTAACGAAACAACAATTCATCCAGAAACAACCAAGTAGGGTAGCCCGGGGCAAGATGCCATTCAGGTAATTTCCCTGGATTTGAAATAGTGTATCTTAAGTTTTTGTATTTTAATTGCTTATCATTTTCTAAGGCAATGAAGACTTCATCTTTAAACGGATTTTTGTCCGTAGGGCTCGCCTTCGCTAAATCTTGCTGGGCAATGATAAAATAGTCAGTACCGTTGAGGC
>CAYPVA010000403.1:0-1577 GCA_964414045.1 uncultured Lishizhenia sp.
AAGGCCGTACTACCGTTTGGTCGGTAGTTGATTTGCTCGACATTCGGCAGTAGATCAACTGGTAAATCAGCATAGCGTATATCTACTTCATCACTAAATACGGTTAAGCCTACGCGAATATCCTGGTCGGGGAATTCCTGTGCGATGGCCTTGATTTTCTTGTTTTGAGATTCAAGGCCGCTCAAGGTTGATTCCACACAGTCAAACATGGATCCGCTTTGGTCTAATACGAAATGGTAAATGGTTTTTTGCTTTTTCATGGTCTAAGAATTTAAGTTTTTGAATGATTTATATTCATTAATACCCAAAATGGCAAAACGTCACCCTGTTTTGTTGAAAAATTTTTATTTCTCAGAATTTAACTAAATTCAAGTCCACAAATATTCCGTTTTGGCACAAACTTCTGTTCCTTCGAATCAATATTACCTTGACCTGTTTAAGGCCAGATATGAGCGCGCGATTGACCAGATATATTTGGACCATAAGCGCTATTTTATACATTACTTGGAGCAGTATTATCCGATTTATTCAGATTTGGAAGAGCTGTATTCTGACGCGGTTATCGTTTTGTGTGAAAATTTAACGAAGCCAACATTTGAATTAACCTGTACGATTCAGACCTATCTGAACGGAATTGGGAAAAATAAATTGTTCAAAAAGATCAACCGGGAACCCGAGGTCTCCAACCTGCCTGATGGATTTGATTGTTCTGATTGGTTGGAGGACGTGGAACTCGAGGGCATCAGCCCACGAGAAATCGCAATTTTTACGGAGGTTTTTAATAAGATGGCAGCGGCGCGTTCCAAATGCTACCAATTGTTTCAATTGTTTTATTATCAATCGCGTTCGATGCGCGAAATTGCGGATGAATTAGGTTATAGTTCGGAGGCGAATGCACGCCAACAAAAATACAAATGCCTCACGCGCTTGCGGGCACATATCGATAAACTTTTGGACAGATGATGCGACCCATAGATGAATTAATGGCTTATTATGCTGCCCGCCAAATCAAAACGCGCGGAGTTCGCAAACCGCGTTTGTCGCCGGAGGCACAGGAATTGAGGGCGGAATTTGAAGCCTTCATGGATTCGCTCATGTCGCTGAGTAGTCTGGTTGAGCACTTCACTGATCGCTTTTCGGAGGCAGATGTTACGAAATTGTATGAGTTGTTTCCGCAGGCGGATTTCCAGGTGATGAAGAATAACGATCTGATGAAATCGCCAATCAATGACCTGCTATTTGAGGAGCAAGTTGCTCACTTTACGCGCATGCAGGAGCGGGAGCGTATGCGGAAGCGGTTTAAGGAGCTGGAGGAAGAAAAACTTGTATTTGCCTCTGATGAAATGGATTCCATGCATGAAAACATCCCGAATCTTGCGAAAGGGGAAAAGGCTGACTGGCCTGTCTTTCTTCAGGTTGTTTTTGGGATGCTTTTGTTTTTCTTGTTAATGATGATCTTGAAGTTTTTGCTGGGATTTTAGTCAATTTAGGTGTTTGATTTGATAAACCTATGCCAAAGACTAGGGTTATCAAAAACTATTAACCTCAGACTTTAGTCTGGGGATGAGGAGAATCCT
>CAYPVA010000404.1:0-1571 GCA_964414045.1 uncultured Lishizhenia sp.
GCCATGAACGCTTCGCCCTCAGCTTTGAAACCAGCTGTAATTTTTTGATATTTTTGGTTCATGAGTGCCTCAAAACCGGCCATTATTTTTTTGCGGTCTAGGCCTTTGAGTGCTTCGGTTTCTTTTTTATTGAGGCCATCGGCAAAACCTTTTTTAACAAACTCGCTGTTGATCAAAGCGCTCGCATCGAGTTCTTTGAAGTAATGATCAAAGCGCTCGCGGTTGATTTTGCCAGCAGCAAAAGAGCCTTTTTCTTTGAATTTTTCGTTGATGGTTTTACCACCCTGACCTAAAACAAGTTCTAGGTCTTTGTAGTAGCGTTCCATTTCGCCTTCTTTCACGGGATTTTCAAAACCTGCAATCATTTGTTCTTTGTCAAGTTGATTGAACGGTGCTTGTGTCGTAAATGGCTTTGCGATTTCCACGCCAAGTAAGTAGGAGTATCTTTCTTTGTCCGTTTTGAAGGTAACGACACCGTCCCCGCATGATGCAAGAACTAAAATAAGGGTAAAAAATGCTAAAATTCTCATGAGGCAATGTCGATTAATTCTACGTCAAAAATAAGTGCGCTATATGGCTGAATGGCCCCACCTGGATGCGGGTTGGCTCCGTATGCTAAGTCTTCTGGAATACTGAGGCTAAATTTAGAACCCACGTTCATGAGTTGAAGTGCTTCTGTCCAGCCTCGGATGACTTGATTGACGCCAAAAGTTGCAGGCGCACCGCGTTGTACCGAGCTGTCAAAGACGGTTCCGTCGATGAGTGTGCCGTGGTAATGTACAGTAACTTGGCTAGTTGGGCCCGGCTTGGCGCCATCGCCTTGCTGCAACACTTCATATTGAAGCCCACTTGCGGTGGTAGTTACTTCTGGGCGCTGTGCGTTGTCGTTGAGAAAAGCAGCTCCAGCTTGTTTGTTGGCTTCGTATTTGAGTGCTTTTTGTGCGTTGAGGTATTGTTGTATTTCAATGTTGGCTTCTTCTGGGCTTAGTAGTGGTTCTGATCCGCTGAAAATTGCGTTCATTCCAGCCATCACTTGATCGAGGTCAAGTACAGTGAGGTCTTGTTGGGAGAGACTCTCTGCGATGCTCATGCCCACGCCGTAAGAAGCTTTTGCTTTATTTGTATCCATAAAATAGTAAAACGCGAATTTACCGAAAAAAGCGAGTTTTTTCACCCTTTGAAATAAATAAATTACCCGAAACAAAATAACCGATGCTGCGTATAAATGCCCCTATGAATCAAGAGTTTACACTTCAATACAATATAGTTTCGGCTGAATCAGAGCTTCATGCAGCTGACCAACAATTAGTTAGTGCTGCCAAAGCAGCAAGGTCACGGGCATATGCGCCTTATTCGCGCTTTCAGGTAGGTGCTGCATTGCGTTTGGAGAATGGACAAATTATTGAAGGAAATAATCAAGAGAACATTGCTTATCCGTCAGGATTATGCGCCGAAAGAGTTGCATTGTTTTATGCCGGTGCCAACCATCCAAATGTGGCTATTGAAACAATTTGTATTGTGGTGCAAGGCGATTTAATTGCCCCAGAAAATGCGGTTTCTCCTTGTGGTTC
>CAYPVA010000405.1:0-1563 GCA_964414045.1 uncultured Lishizhenia sp.
GGGCTTCAACCAAGAGTGCATCTTGTTGATAAGCGGCTTCTCGTAACGCGCTTATTTCTGCCCCAGATGTAATTAAAGCTTGTTCAATTTCTGAAAAACGGGGTTGCAGGACATTTAATTTTTCACATGATTCTTGATATAATGTATTCAGCGTTGTAATTGTTTTTTCTTTTTCTTGATTAGATTGTTCAAGTTGTACAATTTGTGTTTGCAGGGCCGTAATTTCTTTTTGTTGCAATAAATTTATTTCTTTTACACTGGCTAATTCATTTTCTGCTTGGGTATAACTTTCCTGAAAGGCCAATAATTGCAAGCGTAATGCTTCGTAGGCTGTCTCATCATATGTAGGCTGTGAAGAATTTACGCTTGTCTCGACAGGGACATCATTTTGCGGCAGCACAACCGTATGTTCTGCGTTTTCTGACAAGCGGCACGTTAATTGTTGTATCTCTTGTTCTAATTTTTCTAAACGTGTGGCCCATGGTTGAAAAACCATTTGCCAGTACGGATCTTGCGCGCTCTTTTTTTGTAAAAATAAGTCAAAATGCTGTTCTAAATTCTGTTCAAGCTGGTCTTGAAGATATTGTTTACATTCTCGTAAGATAAACGCTGTATTTTTTGACATGATATCTCCTCGTTACTGTAAAAGAACTTCATCCAAAAAATTTTTACACATCATTATAGTATAATATTTTTTGTTTGATTGCACTGAAATTAAAAGGCCTTTTATTCCCCCCAGATCATGCAACTGTTTTAAGATGCAGCAGGCGGATTTTCTGCTTTTTCACTTTTTGCCAGACGGGTTTTTTTAGGGGTCACTTTGGGCGTCGGCTGGACAGATGTTTTCAGGGTGTGGAGCGCCTGCTCAAATTGATTCCGTTCTGCGCGCACCTCTTGCAAAATATTTTCTAAACTTTCTTGAGTCGTTTTTGCATTTTGTAATTGAATTTTTGTGTCATGTGCTTCCTGTTTTAATTGCAGAATATTTTTTTCAAGATTTTCTTGCGAGTTGTTTGCCACAATAGCAAAAAATATAATTTTGCCGTGTAAATAGTAGTCAATCCTATGTCAAAAAGAAGAGCGATCATCAGTTACGATAAGCTGTCCATTGAGCAGAAAAAACAAATTCTCCGTGATTTTCCGGACGGATACATCAATCACTTAACTACCATTAAAACGCCTACTGGTGAGGTGCTCGATGCATTGGTTTGGGAAACCGATGAGGTCATTTATTTGGTGAAAATCAATAAGGTACAGCCCAAAGCAAAGCCAGTTGTTGAAGACGACGACGATTTTGATGACTTCGATAAACCAGATGATCTCAAAGACGACGACCTCAACGACGACGACGAAGATGAAGACGACGATTTTGCCGACGACCCTTCTGAAGACGACGAAGACGACGAAGATTAACCTAAGCAACCCAAGTTTTTTTAACTTTGGGTTATGCTTGACACCTCCCTTTCTCCACAATTAGTATCGTTGCTTGCAAAAGAACCTGCTATCGATCAAGGTGGCACAGCCGAACGAATTGCCCGTATACAAACGCGGAGCATCAAAGGG
>CAYPVA010000406.1:0-1562 GCA_964414045.1 uncultured Lishizhenia sp.
CGAGGTGCACATTCAGTTTTCTTCTTTGAATATCGAACCCTATGAACTTTTATTGCTGAATAACGCCGGAGAAGTAGTTGTTCAGAAAAGAGGACTTTCAACACTGGGTAAAAATGAGCTTCTATTAGATGTAAATGACCTTCCGGCGGGTGCTTATCATTTTTTGATCAAACTCGGACCAACGTATGCCAATAAAGAATTTGTTAAAATAGACTAACACGCATGCGCCGTTTTCTTTGCTTGTTGCTTACTTTTTTTACAATTAAATTTCTATGGGCTCAAATTCCTCAGCCAAACTTTAACAATGCGTTCTTGCAAGATGAAGTGGCAAAGATTTATATTGACATTGCCCCAGATTCCTTAGCACTTTTACTTGGCGATAGCCTTTATTCAGGTCATGAATTCATGGCTACAGTTTCTTATCAAAGTACAGTGCTCAATCTAACTTTGGATAGTATTGGATTTAGAGCCAGAGGGAATACTTCTTTGGCTTCCCAAAAAAAGTCGTTTAAAATAGATTTCAATCGTTTCCTTCCAGGTCAAAAATTTGAAGGTTTAGAAGAAATCAATTTGAACGGTGAACACAACGATGTCTCGATCATGCGTGCCTTTTTAGCACAGCATTTAATGCGTTCTGCTGGCTTGCCTTCTTCGCGTACAAGCTATGTAGAATTATACGTCAATAATGAATACAAAGGTTTGTATTTGAATAGCGAACACCTGGATGACGAGTTTTTAGATTTGCGTTTCCCAGGGCAAGCCAATGGTAATTTATGGAAGTGCGCCTACGGTGCTGACCTCACTTGGTGGGGAGCTAATCCAAATAATTACCAACAAGTTTACGAACTTAAAACCAACAAGGATAGTGCTGATTATTCAGCCTTAGTACATTTGATTGATGTATTGAATAATACGCCGGCAAATCAATTTGTCTGTGCCATTCAAGAAGTTTTAGATGTCGATTTGTTTTTGCGCAATATCGCATTAGAGATCCTGATGGGCCAATGGGATGGCTATGCCTACAACAAGAACAATTATTACTTGTATCAGCGTGAAGGAGATGGCAAGTTTGTGTACCTATCCTATGACCTCGACAATACTTTTGGCATCGATTGGTTCAATATCAACTGGGCACAGCGCAATATCTATGCGTGGTCGCCATCAAATCAGGCCAGGCCGCTCTACACCAAATTATTAGCGGTTCCTTATTTCAAAGGCCGTTTTACGTTTCACCTCAACGACCTTCTCTTTAACGTCTGGCAGGTATCAGAACTGCAATTACTATTGCAAGGCAAACAGCAAATGATCAGTTCAGCGGCACTTTCAGACGATTACAAAGGTTTGGATTACGGTTTTACAGATCAAGATTTCTTGAATGCTTTGCAAAGTACATGGGGCGCACATGTCACTACAGGGATCATCCCTTATTTACAAAATCGCAAAACGAGTGCGCAAGTGCAGCTACAACCTTATCTGAATTTGCAGAATCCATGCACGGTCTCTGTAAATGAATTCATTGAAGGGGCCTCCGCACCGTTGTATGCAACCGATATTTTGGGCAG
>CAYPVA010000407.1:0-375 GCA_964414045.1 uncultured Lishizhenia sp.
TTCAACGAGCCTTTTGGTAGAATAAAGGTGAGAATTTCGGGAGAGAATGGCAATTTTCATGCGTTAAAGTTAAGGGGCTCGTGAATATATTTTTTACTGGTGTCGACTACAAAACGGTTATTCAAGACTTTTCGGCCAAGAAGAATGGGGTAACGCATCCCTTTTCTGACCGTGAGTGAAAATTCGGTTCGAAAACATAAATCGGCGATACAAATTGTACCGTAAACAAAATAACGCTCCTGAACTTGACCTGTACTGCTTTTGACCTTCTTGGTTCTATACTTGGCAAAATTCATTTCCTGACCGGTGTATGCGGCATGCATGTCGTCGAGGAAACTGACTTTTAATTGACCGTCTTCTTCTCTGCAGCTACTG
>CAYPVA010000407.1:385-1120 GCA_964414045.1 uncultured Lishizhenia sp.
ATAGGCACCTGTATCCACTTTTACTTTGACTTGCTGCAAGCCGAAATCAGGCAAAACGGCGAGCTCGCGTCGACCAATTAAGATTTTGTCTGTAGACAACATAAAACAAATGTAAGCAAAGTTCTTGGACACGAAAATGGGCCAAAAGCAAATAAAGCATGGAAATGGGCGTTAAGGATTGTAACTTTGTCGCAATGAAGCAACTTGCACTTCTTTTCTTACTCGTTTTCCCGCTTTTGAGCTGGACTCAAGAGATAACGCTTTACGGGCACTGTTATTTAAAGGGCAAAAAACCTGCTGTTGGGGCAAAAGTTCAACTCAAAATAATAGATAACAGTTCAGTGAATATCCCTTCTGAAACCACAACCAACGAAAAGGGGTATTATACTTTTACCAATGTCAGTAAAGGACAAATCATTGAATTGCACTATTATTTTGACGGCACCGAACTCTCTTTAAACACCATTATTACAGACAATACTGCCCTTCAAGAACTTCCCGATCAACATTTTAATATCCAAGATAACAAAGCTGTCATTGTAGGACGCGATGTACAAAATCCGTTCGAAATAGAAAAGCTTCCGCCGCTCAATTTGAAAGGAATTGTAGGGCTCGAACGCACCCTCACCCTAACCACTGCCGCCACCTCTAATAACGAGCTCACTTCTAACTACAATGTCCGCGGTGGCAATTACGATGAGAACCTTGTTTATGTCAATGGTTTTCAGGTTTTCA
>CAYPVA010000407.1:1130-1558 GCA_964414045.1 uncultured Lishizhenia sp.
CCATTTTTAACACGCAGTGGGCAGCAAGAAGGCATGAGTTTTATACACTCATCTTTGGTACAAGACGTCCGTTTTAGCGCAGGTGGTTTTGCTGCCAACTACGGCGATCGCCTGAGCTCAGTTTTGGATATTACCTATAAAACCCCAACTGCTTTTCATGCCTCAGCACTCGCCTCTTTGCTCGGCGTTGAGGCGCATATTGAAGAAGCCGTGAACCAGCGTTTCAATTTTTTGGCCGGAGCGCGCTACCGTTCAAATGGTTATTTTTTAAACACCCTGCCGACAAAAGGGGCCTACAATCCTGTTTTTGCCGATGCGCAAATCCTGACCAACTACCAACTCAATGAAAACTGGACCTGGAGCTTTCTGGGGCATTTTTCTACCAATGCCTATCGTTTCGCTCCGCAGACTGCACAGTCAGACTTTGG
>CAYPVA010000408.1:0-1556 GCA_964414045.1 uncultured Lishizhenia sp.
CCTAGCAAAGAAAATAGCAACACTATCCGTAAAATCATGGAATAAAAGTAGGGATTATGACGAATTACGCAGTATTCATTTATAGTTGTTCATCAACTCAATGAGTAAAATTGAGTTCCTCACCTCTGATACTATTTCTTCAACAACATTGGAGCTTTTCAATTGTGGCTTTCCAATTCTCACACTGGCCTCAAATGGAATGGGCAAGAGCGCTCCTTTTGGTAAGATTTTTCCCGTGCCATTTATAAATACCGGGATGTAATGGATATTTGGGAAACGCTGTAGCAAGACGCCAATTCCTTTTCTGAAATCCTGTAGTTTTTCAGGTTCACCGCGGGTACCTTCTGGAAAAAGAATCAGCGAATGGCCATTTGCCAATTTGTTTTCAAGGCGTGTTAGGGCCTTTGATGAATCAATCTGCTGTGCGGCTTCGGGATCAATTTTAACATCGTCTTTTCTTTGAATCAGCACCGTATTGACAAAAAGATTCGAGAGCCAGACCAACCATTTTTTTTTGCCAAAATATTGCGCTGTTGCCACTGGATGTGTTTGAATCAATAGGTGAAAGGGTAGACTGGACATCAAAGCCATTGTATCCAGATGACTGTTATGATTGGCGACAATAATAAATTGCTTTTGAATCTTGAGGTTTTGCTGCCCATAGATTTTGACACCTAATAATTTCAGCGGTAGGGGCAACAAAAATTTATAAATGATGGCAAGGAGAATCGCTTTCAAAATCAGTAATACATCAGGTACACGAAATAAAAGAAAAATGGCGCACTAATGACCAAAGAATCGATGCGATCAAGAATACCGCCATGACCTTTGATGACCGTGCCGGTGTCTTTGATGCCGAAATCTCGTTTGATAGCAGAAACAATGATGTCTCCAACAAAACCTGCACAGGCGATAAGTAAACCACAAAGCAGCGCAATCATTGGTTCAAATGGTGTTAAAAAGCGCAAGAAATAGGCCGCAGCAATTGTGCTGAACAAGCCGCCAATGAAACCTTCCCAGGTTTTATTGGGACTAACTTTTTCGATGATTTTGTGTCGGCCCGTTAATTTGCCCCATGTAAACTGAAAAACATCGTTCATTTCGGTCAGAAAAACAACATAGAGCAGCAAGCCCCGTCCTCCAACATCGAAACCTTTCAGTTCGGGTAATGCGAGTAAATAGGCCAAATGACTGATGGAAAAAACAGTCAACATAAGGTGTGTAGGAATGACACTCATGGACCTCGCAATGTCTTGAGTGTGCCCTTTGATGACCAAAATAAAAGGGATGAACGCAAACATGAACACCGGGATAAATATCGTGAAGGCATTGTGCCAGCCCATATACGCCAAATAATATTGGACGGGAATCGCGAGGTAAGCCCAAAAGACGACGTTGCGGTCTTCGGTGCGTGCATTTTTACTGATACTCGATAATTCTCTGAGTGCAACAAAAGATAAAAAAGCAAAGGCAGCAAAGGAAATAAGTGGATGTACCAAAGCTGCTGACACAAAAATTGTGGCCATGACCCACCATGACTTCGTGCGCAGCATCAT
>CAYPVA010000409.1:0-1553 GCA_964414045.1 uncultured Lishizhenia sp.
TGTTGAAAGCACGAAAAAAGAAGGCAGTATGGCTTTGCGTTGTGCCTTTGAAAACATGGGTGCAACGGTAGAGCAATCTGGTGATTACCCAGGTTGGCAACCCAATATGAATTCGCCAATTTTACAAACCATGACTTCACTTTACCGTGAACTTTTTCATGAAGAACCTAAAGTTAAAGCCTGTCATGCCGGACTTGAATGTGGCTTACTCGGTGAAAAACTACCTGGTGTCGACATGATTTCTTTTGGTCCGAATATCCGTGCTGCGCACTCCCCTGACGAAAAAGTACAAATTTCTTCGGTTCAAAAATTTTGGCAATATTACCTCGCCAGTCTCCAACAAATTCCAAACAGATAATACCACAACATGACCCAACAACTCAATACAATTGAAGAAGCCATCTACGAGATCCAACAAGGACGCGTAGTCATTGTGGTGGACGACGAAGACCGTGAAAACGAAGGTGATTTTCTAACGGCAGCACGCAATGCAAGCCCAGAGCTCATCAATTTCATGGCTACCCATGGTCGAGGTCTTATCTGTGCACCAATTTCAGAGGACCGCTGTGATCAGCTTGGTCTCGAATTGATGGTGCGAAACAATTCAGCCGCTTACGAAACACCTTTTACCATTAGTGTAGACCTCATTGGTCATGGCTGTACAACAGGCATTTCAGCGTCAGATCGTGCCAAGACCATCTTGGCCATGATTGACCCCAATATCAGACCAGAAGAACTCGGAAAGCCAGGTCACATTTTTCCTTTGCGCGCCAGAAAAGGCGGTGTACTAAGAAGAGCTGGCCACACCGAAGCAGCTATCGATTTATCCAGATTAGCAGGATTTGAAGAAGCCGGAATTATTGTTGAAATCCTCAATGAGGACGGTACAATGGCTCGCTTGCCACAGCTCCTTGAAATCGCTAAAAAATTCGACCTAAAAATCGTGAGTATTGCCGATTTGATCAAATATAGAGTTGCCAATGAATCCTTAGTTCAAGAGCAAGTTCAGGTTGAAATGCCAACTGTCTACGGTGATTTCAAATTGCGTGCATTCAAAGACCAAAGCAACGATCAAGACCATTTGGTCCTTACCAAAGGTACCTGGACCGAAGACGAAGCCGTACTTGTTCGGGTACACTCCTCTTGTTTGACAGGTGATATCTTTGGGAGTTGTCGCTGCGATTGCGGGCCGCAACTTCATAAAGCCATGGAACTCATCAATCAAGAAGGTAAAGGCGCAATCGTCTATATGAATCAAGAGGGGCGTGGTATTGGTTTGTTAAATAAACTCAAGGCCTACAAATTACAAGAAGAAGGTCTTGACACTTATGAAGCCAATGAAAAATTAGGTTTCCAAGCCGATGAACGCGATTACGGAATCGGCGCGCAAATTCTACGCTCAATTGGTGTGCGAAAGATGAAGCTCATGTCAAATAACCCGAAAAAACGGACCGGACTCATCGGTTATGGTTTGGAAATTATAGAAAACATACCGCTAGAAACCGAAAGCAATGTACACAACGAACATTACCTGAAAACCAAGCGCGACAAAA
>CAYPVA010000410.1:0-1550 GCA_964414045.1 uncultured Lishizhenia sp.
GGTTTGATTTGTTGGGCAACCTGCACCACATCATTGGTATAAAAATAAAGCCCAACTACGGCGTAGTTAGATTTTGGCGCTGTTGGTTTTTCTTCAATGGAAATGACTTTTCCGTTGGCATCAAACTCCGCCACGCCGTAACGCTCTGGGTCCGAGACCCAATAGCCAAATACGGTAGAGGCGCGCTCTTCTTGCACGTTGGCTACTGCCTTTTGCAAGAGTTTCGAGAGGCCTTGGCCGTAAAAAATGTTGTCGCCGAGTACCAAACAAACATCGTCTGAGCCAATGAAATCTTTGCCAATGATAAACGCCTGGGCCAAACCATCTGGTGAAGGTTGTTCGGCGTAGCTAAATTGGAGGCCGAGTTCTTCACCAGAGCCTAACAACTTCTTGAAAAAAGGGAGGTCGTCTGGCGTAGAGATGATGAGGATTTCTTGGATGCCCGCCAACATGAGTACCGAAATAGGGTAGTAGATCATGGGCTTGTCATAGATGGGCAAGAGTTGCTTTGAAACTCCTTTGGTAATTGGGTGCAAGCGCGTGCCTGACCCTCCGGCTAATACAATTCCTTTCATGGCTTAACGGTTGGCATACATTTGTTCGTAATAGGTCTGATACGCACCGCTGGTAACTTTGGCAACCCATTCTTGGTTGTTGAGGTACCAATCTACGGTATTGCTGAGGCCTTGCTCAAAGGTGATGGATGGCTTCCAACCCAGTTCGGTTTCTAGTTTGGTGGCGTCAATCGCGTAGCGCTTGTCGTGGCCAGCGCGGTCTTGCACATAGGTAATGAGGCTGGCGGCGCTTCCGGCTGCACGGCCTAGTTTGTCGTCCATGAGTTGGCACAAGAAATGCACCAGCTCAATGTTGGTCCATTCATTGAGGCCACCCACGTTGTAAGATTCGCCCACACGCCCTTTGTGAAAGATGGTGTCAATGGCACTGGCGTGGTCCTCGACCCAAAGCCAATCTCTGATGTTGTCACCTTTGCCATAAACAGGCAGTGGTTTTTCGTTGATGATGTTGTGGATCATCAAAGGAATCAGTTTTTCAGGGAAGTGATGCGAACCATAGTTATTGGAGCAATTGCTCATTTTGATGGGCAGGCCATAGGTATGGAAATAGGCCATGACAAAATGGTCAGATGCCGCTTTAGAAGCAGAGTAGGGGCTGCGCGGGTCATAAGGCGTGGTTTCTTGAAACAAGCCGGTGTCGCCTAAGCTGCCATAGACTTCATCTGTAGAGACATGATGAAACACGTGGTTGCTTTCGTTGCCCCAAGCAGCGCGTGCGGCTTGTAATAATTGTACAGTACCCACAACGTTGGTCATGACAAATTCCATGGGGCCTTCTATGCTGCGGTCCACGTGGCTTTCTGCTGCCAAATGAATGACATCAGTAATTTGGTGGTTTTCAAAAATGCGTTTGAGCGCTACTGCATCGCAAATATCTGCTCTTTCAAAACGATAGTTGGGTGCTTGGTCGATGTCTTGGAGGTTTTCGAGGTTGCCCGCGTAGGTGAGCTTATCGAGGTTCACCACCAAGTAATC
>CAYPVA010000411.1:0-1548 GCA_964414045.1 uncultured Lishizhenia sp.
TGATTTCTTGGACGTTGAAAAGTTATAGTGACGCTTCGGCAGAGGAGGGAAAACCGCTTGAGATTTAGACTAACTTAAATTAGTTCTGTTTAAGCAAATAATAGTCAACAGCATTGTTTTTTCGGACGCTAAACACAGCGGATTTATATCTTTTATACGGATTGCGCAGCATCTTCGGCTTTGAATACAGGACCCAATTTTCATCTAGGAATTCAAATTCATCGTGGCTAAAATCTGCTTCAAAAAGTATTTTGTTTTTTGTTGTCATTACAATTCTTCGCTGTTCATCTGAAATGCTACTCCTATTTGGGTAGTCAAAACCAATAGCGCTGCTGATCTCTTGCTGGGTGGTTTCAGGATAAAAGATATAAATAAAGGAAATAGGCTCTTTTACCATTTTTGAGAAGTCTACGCTACAGCTGTCACACTTGTTAAAGTCACAGCTTTCATCTAAAAAGGCTTTCAAATCGTTTGTTTGAATCACGAACAGCCAATAGAGCAGTGCTGCGCAAATAATGAATGAGATGTGAAGGAGTCTATTTGTTTTCTTCATGTCACAAATAATTGTCAGATGTCATTTAGGATTTTGCAAACATAATGAGTTGGCTTAAGTTTTGATAATCAGCTAATTTAATGGCATTAATGTATTCTTTTCTTTTTTCGTTTGATTTCACTAAACTAGAACCACCCCATGTGAGGAAAGGTTTCTTATATAGCTTTTCCATAATCAAATCTGCCATTAAACGAGAGTGCCTTCCGTTCCCATTGGCAAAGCAATGAATACTCACGAGCTGATGCTTGAATCTGCCTGCAACTTCATCTGGCGAATAGATCTGGTATTCATACCAATACAGGGCCTCATCTAATAATTGCTTGAGCTGAACTGGAATCAGGTAACTTTTAATCCCTAAATTCTTTTCGGAAGTTCTGAAAGAACCGGCCCACTTCCATACCTCACCGTACATTTTTTTATGTAAATCTTTGATGAACTTCTCTGAAAATAAATCTTTGGGTTGGATTTTTTTACCAAATGTCCATTGAATAGCCTTTTCGATGTTGAATTGCTCAAACTCGTCGAGCTCTTCGCGGGTTGAAATTGATAGAATCTTTAATCCATCCAATTCTTCGACACTTAAAGGTGTCTGACCGTCAAGATAATTGATTTCTAATCCCATAAATATTTTGGCATATCATATTTTATTTCCGCTGTTTTTTGAGCAATCGCTTGTTCAATTCGTTCTTTTGAATTTTGTTGATCTTCTAAGGTCATTGTGGTATTAGTCCTCATGACGATTTCAGTTGCTATTTCTTTAGCGCGTTCTTCAATCATTTGTTCCAAGCTGCCACTTTTAGCTACAAATCCATATACCAATTTCAAGTCCAGTGCATTTGCTGCATCTTTTAAAGCTTTTAAGGTTATTGCACCATTTGCTTCTCGATTTTCTATTTCTTTAACGCTTTGAGCAGAAATATTCAAGCGACACCCTAATTGTCGTAACGACATTTTCAAGGATGTCCGAACGGCGTTTATCCATCCTTTTGCAGGAA
>CAYPVA010000412.1:0-1546 GCA_964414045.1 uncultured Lishizhenia sp.
GCAAGTATGCAATGTTTCTTGTGGAAATTACGCCAATAGTGTCATTCAAATTTCCATCCCTAATGGGGTTGTCCCAAATCTATCCAACCTACCTAACGCGACCTTTCAAAATGATACTGTCACCATTTATGAAACTTACTTGTCTGGCTGCATGAATTACTATTTTCCTTGTGCATTTCCAGGAACAACTGCTGCCGGAACCCAATTGAATTTTACGGCTAGTGTACTGGCACAGGGCGAGCAAGACCTTCAATTTAACAGTTCTAATTTTGCTACTATTGTCTTGAATTCTTACGATCCAAACGATAAACAATGTCATTTACCTACCTATCTTCAACCATCTGAACAAGAGGTGTTAGACTACACCATTCGTTTTCAAAACGACGGCAATTACCCCGCTTTGAATGTGGTGATCCGAGATACCATTTCTAATCTGTTGGATCTTTCCACATTTCGTTTACTTGCTTCCAAACACCCCGTGAGCTATACCATTGACCCAAATACCAGAGAAGTTGTTTTTAGCTTTAATGGCATTCAATTGCAGTCATCACAAGATAGCCTTGAGGCGAGCCAGGGCTATGTCAGCTATTCGCTTCAAGAGGCCTCTAATTTAGCATTGAATTCAGTCGTTGCAAACACGGCCTATATCTATTTTGATTTCAATCCACCAATTATTACCAACACCACTTTCAACATCAACGGTTTCGTTGGCTTGGAAAATAAATTACAAGAAGAAATCACGCTCTATCCAAATCCTACTAACGATGCATTTACAATCAAAGGTATTGCTCAAGGCGAAGTGTCTATTTACAGCATCACGGGCCAATTTATCCTTCAACAATCATTTGATGCTCACACAAAAATTGACCTTTCAAAACTGCAAAAAGGGATGTATTTGGTTCAATTGAAAGAATATACAGAAGCCTTTATGATACAAAAGGATTAGTCTAAAATCCAAAGCCATATACCGTGAAAAGTTATAAATTTTAACCAATTTTCACGATAAACTGCTAGCGATCTCTAGCAACTTATTTTGAAGGTTATCGAAAGGTTAGGTCAAATAAAAGAACTAATAAATTCTGTATCAGTAAGGACAGCCTTAGATAAGTTGATTAAAAAAGAGATTTCAGAATCAAATACTGGAGTAATTACTACGGACGAAGAGGTTAAAGC
Source organism: uncultured Lishizhenia sp. (assembly GCA_964414045.1). Classification (GTDB taxonomy): domain Bacteria; phylum Bacteroidota; class Bacteroidia; order Flavobacteriales_D; family Crocinitomicaceae; genus UBA952. The sequence goes on from CAYPVA010000412.1 coordinate 1,174, forward strand.
ATATAATGTTATCAAGACAATTTTGGCAATGAGTTCTAAAATCAAAGAGCCACAATTGGAAAGGATATCATATAGAGACATGAAAAACAAGTTTGCAATAATTGTTGATGATAATCAAACAAAAAATATTTGTTCCATAATTTTTAAGGAGAATTCTAAGATGGTAGAAATTAACGGAGCGCCTTATAAATTAGAGGAAGTTACTGTCGCTTCAATTACAAAGTTGAAAAAACAGCTAACTGAGAGAGCAATTGATTTATTAGGTTTGAACTAATTTTTTTTAGTAGTAATAAACAAAAAAGCCCTCCTTCGAGGGCATTTTTTCTTTGTGGAGTCGGAGGGGTTCGAACCCTCGTCCAAACGACGAGTTTTC
>CAYPVA010000413.1:0-1545 GCA_964414045.1 uncultured Lishizhenia sp.
CCAGAATGCCTTGACGTAGTCGCCCTTGACGTTGACATAGTCGAGGTAGAAGGCGTGCTCCCACATGTCGAGCATGAGTAGCGGGATGGTCGCGGTTGCGATGTTGCCCTGCTGGTCATAGAGCTGCTCGATGATCAGCTTCTCGCCCAGGCTGTCCCAAGCGAGGAACGCCCAACCCGAGCCCTGGATGCCCAGTGCCGCGGCGTTGAAGTGTGCTTGGAAGGCCTCAAACGAGCCGAAGAACTCATTAATTGCTGCGGCAAGTTCACCCTCTGGGCGACCCTCGCTACTTGGCGAGAGGTTTTTCCAGAAAATCGAGTGGTTTACGTGACCCGAGAGGTGAAAAGCCAAGTCCTTCTGCAACTTGTTGATGTTTGCGAAGTCGCTCTTGTCGCGCGCATCTGCCAGCTGTTCGAGTGCGGTGTTTGCACCATTGACATAAGCCAGGTGGTGCTTGTCGTGGTGGAGTTCCATGATGCGGCCCGAGATGTGTGGCTCGAGTGAACCGTAGTCGTAGGTGAGCTCTGGCAGTGAGTACTTGGTCATGATGTCTCCTTGTTGGGTTGCTGCGGAAATTCTAAGTCGGGAAACCCCGAAAATCGGTCTTCTATTCCTCGTCGAGTTCGTCCGGAACGAATGCGTCGGTTAGCGGGATGCCGAGGTCGGATGCACGCTTATCGGCCATCGCCAGCAAGCGACGGATGCGACCGGCAATCGCATCCTTGGTCATCGGTGGGTCAGCCAGGTGTCCGAGTTCGTCCAGAGAAGCCTGTTTGTGTTCTAGGCGCAATTTGCCGGCATAGCTAAGGTGATCTGGAATGTCATCACCCAGGATTTCGAGTGCTCGCTCAACCCTCGCGCCGGCCGCAACAGCCGCCTGAGCACTACGTCGAAGATTTGCATCGTCGAAGTTGGCTAGGCGGTTGGCCGTCGCGCGAACCTCGCGGCGCAGGCGCATTTCCTCCCAGCGCAACACGAGAGTGTGCGCTCCGATGTGCGTGAGAATCGCAGAGATGCCTTCGCCTTCGCGAACCGTCACACGGAAAGCGCCGCGCACTTCGCGCGCCTTCGCGCTGACTCCTAGTCTGCGAGCAACGCCAACTAGGGCCATCGCCGCTTCATTGCCAGGTGCAGTGATCTCGAGTGAGGCACTGCGGCCAGGGTCAGTTAGCGATCCATGCGCCAGGAATGCGCCACGCCAAATCGCCTGAGCCTCCTCAATCGAACCCGAAACGAGGGTGGCAGGCAGGCCGCGCACTGGGCGACCACGCTGATCGATTAGCCCAGTCTGGCGGGCGAGCACGTCACCCTGCTTGATTACGCGAACCTGGTAGCGACTGGTGCGACGGATTCCGCTAGGTGAAATCACCGCTAGTTCGCTATCGATGCCAAATAGGTCACCGATGTCTTTGCGAATGCGACGAGCAAGCTGCGCACTGTCAACCTCGACCTCAATGGCGACCTTGCCAGAGATCAGGTGCAGTCCGCCTGCAAATCGCAAAATAGTTGCCAACTCGGCAGCGCGAACCACCTTCTTGGTGATCT
>CAYPVA010000414.1:0-1536 GCA_964414045.1 uncultured Lishizhenia sp.
GTGTCATTATACCTGATACCTCTACCGACCTGATCAACATGCGCTGCACTGTGATTTTCATCGATTAAAACGTAATGAGGCGATCCAGTATGTAACTCAAAAGCGCTGTCTAAAATTTGAATTGTTCCGACATCGGACATTTTCAGCTTGACTTCATCTTGACACAACCAAGCTTCATGGAGTCCGTCAATGGCCATAAAGGTGGTGTGTGGTGCAGGTAAGCGATCAATCGATCGAGCAAATGCAACTGCGCAACGCGCACCATTGCCACAAAAAGATTGGCTACCATCGGCATTATAATAAACCACTTCAAAATCTGAAGACGGATGATGCTGCAGCAAAATAAGGCCATCGGCACCAATGCCAAACTTGCGGTCACAGGCTTGTTGGATGTCAGAGATTGACAAATTGTCATAGTTGCCCGCGAAGTTATCGAGCATGATAAAATCGTTTCCGGCACCTTGATATTTGCTAAAGCTAAGTTTCATTGAGGAAGAACAAAAATATTCAATTAATCCTTATAAATTCTTAACAAAATTTAACATTTTCAAAGCAATTTTTGGAACACTCTTTGCGTTTAGCTCAAACAAATTAAAAAACTGACATCATGACAATACTCAACACCTTAAAGCTATTCGGAATGGGTATCCTCGGCGGAACGCTTCCACTTGCTACTTATGTCATCATTCAACACAACACCACCAAACTTTCAGATCAAGTGATTGATGGCAACAGAAATCATCCAATCCATCAAGTTGATTACAACGGAATTCCGCAAGGCCTGGATTTCACAAATGCCGCTGAAAACACCGTGCATTCGGTTGTACACATCACCACCAAAGTCGTTCAGACCACCTTCCAGCGCGATCCATTTCAAGAATTCTTCTACGGGCCAGGTGCTGGTGGCCGTGAATTCAAACAATATGGCGCAGGAGCTGGTTCCGGGGTAATCGTCTCCTCACAAGGCTATATCGTCACCAATAATCACGTCATTGAAAACGCCAGCGAGATACAAGTCATCCTCAACGATAACTCAAAATACGACGCCAAAGTAGTTGGTGCTGACCCTGCAACAGATATCGCCGTATTAAAAATTGAAGGATCCAATTTCCCTGCCATTCCTATCGGAAACTCCGACGAACTCAAAATTGGCGAATGGGTATTGGCCGTAGGTAACCCCTTCAACCTGACCTCAACGGTAACTGCAGGTATTGTTTCAGCAAAGGCCAGAAACATCAATTTGTTATCTGAGCGCAGTGCACAAGATGTGGTCCCGATAGAATCATTTATTCAGACCGACGCCGCAGTTAATCCAGGAAACAGCGGAGGCGCTTTGGTCAACACCCGAGGCGAACTCATTGGTATCAACACCGCTATTGCATCACAAACAGGTTCTTATGCAGGTTACTCTTTCGCCGTACCTGTCAACTTAGTCGATAAAGTCATGCGCGACCTCATCGATTTTGGAATTGTTCAACGCGGCTACCTCGGTGTTCAAATTTCAGACATCAGCCAAGATATCAAAGAGAAAAACAA
>CAYPVA010000415.1:0-1536 GCA_964414045.1 uncultured Lishizhenia sp.
AGCCGGCCGAGGTGCGCATGGTTCTCATCGACCCGAAGCGCGTTGAATTGGCCGCCTACCAGGGCGTGCCGCACCTGATTACGCCAATCATCACCAACGCCAAGAAGGCTGCCGAAGCACTGCAGTGGGTCGTCAAAGAGATGGACATGCGCTACGACGACCTAGCGGCATTCGGTTTCAAGCACGTGGATGACTTCAACCGCGCCGTGGTTGCGGGCGAGGTCAAGGTTCCCGAGGGCAGCCAGCGCAAGCTAGCGCCTTTCCCGTACCTCCTGGTCGTCGTTGACGAGCTAGCCGACCTGATGATTGTTGCCCCGCGCGATGTCGAAGAGTCGATTGTTCGCATCACACAGTTGGCGCGTGCCGCGGGTATCCACCTAGTGCTTGCCACCCAGCGCCCATCTGTCGATGTTGTGACGGGTCTGATCAAGGCCAATGTGCCAAGCCGACTGGCGTTTTCTGTCACCTCGGTCACTGACTCGCGAGTCATTCTCGACCAGCCTGGCGCCGAAAAGTTGATCGGTCAGGGCGATGCGTTGTTTGCGCCGATGGGCACCAACAAGCCGATGCGTGTTCAGGGCGCCTGGCTCGCCGAGAGCGAGTTGCACCAGATTGTCGAACACGTGAAGCAACAGATGGAGCCGGAATACCGTCAGGATGTCGAAGAGACGGTAGTGAAGGCCGTTGTTGACGCCGACATCGGCGACGACTTAGAGGTCTTGCTTCAGGCCACCGAGCTCATCGTCAACAGCCAATTCGGCTCAACCTCGATGCTTCAGCGCAAGCTGCGCGTTGGCTTTGCTAAGGCGGGTCGACTCATGGATCTGCTCGAATCACGCAACATCGTTGGCCCGAGCGAGGGCTCGAAGGCTCGCGAGGTGCTGGTTCGCCCAGAAGACCTGCCTACAGTTTTGGCCCAACTGCGTGGCGAACCTGGTTCGGTCACTACTCCAGCCGTCGCTCAAGCTGCAGCAGTTCTCGACGCGACCGCGGCAACCTTCGCCCCTGAGCCAATTTCAAACGACGACGAGGTTGGCGATGCAGGTTTGGCCGCTGGTAGTTTCGAGGACTTCATCCCTCGTGCCAGCCAAGATAAGTCGATGCTCACCGGCTATGAAGCAGATGACGACGACTTTGGTGACGAGGATGCCTGGCGATTGACGGGCAGACAGTAACTTGAGTCAGCAAAAGTCTTCACCGTTCAATCTGCCTAACGCCATCACCGTGCTCCGCATCCTGTTGGTGCCGGTCGTAATTGCGCTGATGTTCACAGCGCCCGCCACCAATTCATGGCAGCGTTGGCTCGCCGTGACCGCGTTTGTCGTGTCAATCGCCACCGACGGCGTCGACGGAGCCATCGCGCGTCGTCGCGGCCTGATTACAGACCTGGGCAAGATCCTCGACCCAATTGCCGACAAAGCCTTGATTGGCGGCGCGCTCATTTCGCTTTCGATACTCGCGTTGGTGCCTTGGTGGGTGACGGTGGCAATCATGGTACGCGAACTCGGCATCACCGTCTATCGCCTCGTCGTCGTT
>CAYPVA010000416.1:0-1524 GCA_964414045.1 uncultured Lishizhenia sp.
GTGAATACCTCTCATTAGAAAAGCCATATTCGACAAGGTGTGAAATATTTCTGTTGAGCCCGGCACCCACTCTTAAGTTGATGTCACGGTTGATCGCAATATCTCTGCTTAGGTTAAAGCCATAACTGAAAGTGTTTTGACCTAGTGCACCAACATGAAAATTATTGATGCCCATTTTCCATTTGCCCAGCCCGAATTGATACCTCAAGAAATTTTGACTCACTACAAAATCAGCTCCTGTACTGAAATAAATACCTGTGTTGGCCTTCAAATCAGAGCTCATGTAGCCTTTGCCATGTACTGACAGATCTGAATGATAAGCTGGATTGTTCAAGGATAGGGTGGTGCTGAGTTCATTGAATACCTGAGCATTTGTAAGAAAGGGGAGTTGCGCTAGGTAAATGCCCAAAATAAATCTCCCAATATTACTTTTTAATTTTTTCTCAATCATAAACCTTAAACATTTGAAGGCTGCTGAAAGTTACACTACACCTCTTCAATTGATTTTACGTTACCTTTAGGTGTTGCACCAACACACATTATGCAAGAACCAGAACAGCACTTATTGGAACGAGCAGCACAAGGCGAGCGCAAGGCTCAGCTAGAGCTCTATCAATATTGCTATCCTTTGTTGATCAGTGTGGCCAGGCGCTATTACCGCAACACCGACGAACAAATGACGGTCGTCAACAACGCATTTGTAAAGGTCATTCAGTTTTTAAATACCTACGAAGCGGGTAGGTTTTTAAGTTGGGTCAAGCGCATTATTTCCAATGAAATCATCGATGAATACCGTCGAAACAAGCGCTACAATGAGCTTTATCGCTTTGATGCGCCTGTCGAGGAGCGCGGCTATGACGATTTTCAGACCGAGACAGTTTTCACCAATGAGCAACTTCAAGAAATGTTGCTCAGTTTATCCGAACCTGCACGTTTGGTGTTCAATCTTTTTGCTATTGAAGGATTTGCGCACAAAGAGATTGCAAAAATGCTTGGCGTCACGGAGGAAACTTCAAAATGGCATACCAAAATGGCCAGAAAAAAACTAAAAGAACTCATTATCACACACCATGAAAAAACAGGAAGAAAATTCGTTGGATAAACTCTTTTCGAGTTTGCACGAGATTGGAAACGAAGTTCCGTCTGCGGCTTTTCTCAAAGACCTTGAGCATAGGCTCGACGCACAAAAAAAACGCCGTAAACCCTTGGTTTTATGGTGGTTTTTCAGTGCATTTGGCGCAGTTCTCCTGTTGTTGGTAGCTTACAATTGGAAGGATGCCGCTGCTCCAAAGCAAGTCCTTTCGACCATTTCAACTCGTTCTTCTTCTTCCTCTTCTTCCTCTTCTTCTTCCTCTGCAAATTCTTCTTCCTTTGCAAATTCAGCATCCTCTACTTCGACTTCTTTCATCTCAACCAAATCCACATCCATATCCTCATCTTCATCATCTTCCCCACATTTCAAAGAAGTTCAATCTTCATTCATTGCAGATACTTATGCGATTTCAGCCTCAAATCAGGCATTTT
>CAYPVA010000417.1:0-1521 GCA_964414045.1 uncultured Lishizhenia sp.
TAATTCATATTTGAATGGCCATTGAACTTACCTCCAATTACCTGAGCCTTGAAGCATTCGAGGATTTATTAAGAAGTACTGAGCCCCTGGCGCTCAGTACTGAATTAAAAGAGGGCATCTTAAAGTGCCGCGCGTATATCGATCAAAAGATGACGCAAACCGATCAGCTCATTTATGGCGTCAACACAGGGTTTGGTTCCCTGTGTGACACTGCCGTAGGAAAAGAGGATCTTGAAGCACTACAGCGCAACTTAGTTTGTTCGCATGCCTGTGGAATTGGGGAAGAAGTCCCTCGGGAAATCGTTAAGCGCATGTTATTGCTGAAGGTTTTGGGCTTGTCAAAAGGAGCATCTGGTGTTCGTTTAGAGACCATTGAGAGGTTGTTGTTTTTTTACAATCATCAAATTTATCCGCGTGTTTTTCAGCAAGGAAGTCTCGGTGCATCTGGTGATTTAGCGCCACTGGCACATTTGTCATTGCCATTGATTGGTGAAGGAGAAGTGTATATTGACAATCAATTGTTTAGTTCTGTTGAGTTAAAGAAAAGATTTAACTTGGAGCCACTAGTATTGCAGTCCAAGGAAGGTCTGGCCTTATTGAACGGAACACAGTTTATGTCGGCTTATGCGAGTTTTGCCATCGACAAAGCTTATCGTCTTTTCGATGGTTTTAATCAGGTAGCGGCGCTGTCTTTGGAAGCATATGATGGCCGTATTGAACCATTTTCGGCTAATGTCAATGAAATCAGAAACCAAGAAGGTCAGATTCGGGTGGCAGCGTGGTTCAGAGAAACGCTCAAAGGCAGTCAAATCATTGCACAAGCCAAAGCGCATGTGCAAGACCCCTATTCGTTTCGTTGTATTCCACAAGTGCATGGAGCTAGCTTAGATACTTTGCAACATGCAGCAAAAATCATAGAAAGAGAAATCTCTGCAGTCACCGATAATCCGACCATCTTCTTTGAGGAAGATCAAGTGGTTTCAGCGGGTAATTTTCATGGACAGCCCTTGGCCTTGATTCTGGACTTTATGGCAATTGCCATGGCTGAGCTTGGCAGTATTTCGGAGCGTAGGACCTACAAACTCATTTCTGGAACACGTGGTTTGCCTCCATTTTTGGTAAAAAATCCAGGCCTCAATTCAGGCCTCATGATTACGCAATATACGAGCGCTTCTATTGTTAGTCAGAACAAACAACTTTGTACACCTGCTAGTATTGACACAATTGACAGTAGTAATGGCCAAGAAGACCACGTCAGTATGGGTGCCAATGCTGCTACTAAACTTTACAGGGTTTTAGAAAATTGCCAGAAAATTTTAGCGATTGAACTTATTCATGCCGCGCAAGGTTTAGAATTCAGACGGCCTTTACAAAGTTCTGTTTGGCTAGAAGATTTATTTACCCAATTTAGAACGGTAGTCCCGAGCCTTGATTCGGATCGTATTTTGGCAACCGATATGCACGCTGCCTTTCAATTTATTCAACAAATGACAAACCATGACTGACTTTCAAGAAATCAAT
>CAYPVA010000418.1:0-1517 GCA_964414045.1 uncultured Lishizhenia sp.
CTACGACGCTGCTGTGTGCAGCTTGGCCAATCAGGCTTCCAATTACCTCATGGCCGGCCATGTTCCGCAGCGAATTGGCAGCTTGCATCCTAACATCGCTCCTTACGGCGAAATATTCAAAACCAAAGACGAACAATACCTTACTTTTGCCATCGGATCAGACCAGCATTTTGAAAAACTTGTTACCTATCTTGGAATCAAAGAACTCGTCGAGGATCCTCGTTTTAGTTCGAATATAGAACGGGTAAAAAACAGAAAAGTGTTATTTGATCAGCTGGCAAATGTCATTTCAAAGAAAACAAGTTCTCAACTCATTTCTTCCTTATCAGAACGAAACGTTCCGGTTGCAAAAATCAAAGGGCTTGACGAGGTTTTTAAGGAACAAGCAGCTCAAAAATTGGTAAGATCGGAAGAAGTTGGCCCACAAATAACGAAAAGAGTTAGCCAGATTGCATTTAATTTTGAAAAATGATCAGAAGTCCAGAAAATTCTGCCGAATGGCTTGCTTACTATGACTTGCGTTACCGCGTGCTGCGCGCTCCGTGGGGCCAAGTGAAGGGCTGCGAGCAAAGCCCTGACGAAGCCAAGCACCAGCATTTTGCTTTTTTTGACGAACAAGCCAAAATTTTAGGTGTTGGACGACTCGATTTAATCGACCACCAAACAGCGCAAATTCGTTTCATGGCTGTAGATCAAGATGTACAAAATAATGGAATTGGCAAGAACCTCATGCTTCATATGGAGCTTGCAGCCAAAGCTAACGGAGTTCAAGAAATCATCTTGCACGCAAGAGAAATAGCACTGGCTTTTTATGATAAATTGGGGTATCAATTAGTAGAAAAATCGCACCTCTTATTTGGTGAAATTCAACATTTTTTAATGCGCAAAAAGCTTTAAATCATGACCCAAGACGCATACGTTCTCCAAGAATTCTACAAAATCATCACTCCAAACAAAATAGGGCTTTTCGAAAAAATTGCACCGCAAAGAAGTCGACACATCGTTGTTGGCCTCGAAAATATTCAGCAAGACCACAACGCTTCAGCAATCATGCGCAGCATGGATTGCCTGGGTTTTCAAGAACTACACCTGATAGAAAAAAATAACAACTATCAGTTTCAAAGAGATATTGCACTTGGGGCTGCGCGTTGGCTAGACGTCATACAGCACCAGCAAGAGCCGGATCCGGTATTAGATGCAATCAGTTCGCTCAAAACTAAAGGCTACAAAATTGTCGCTACTTCGCCGCATCACAAAGCTCACACGCCACAAGATATCGATTTATCAGAACCAATAGCACTCTTTTTTGGCGCCGAAAAACATGGTATCTCTGCTGAATTAGAAGCGAATGCCGATTCGTTTTTGCATATTCCAATGCATGGCTTCACAGAAAGTTATAATTTATCAGTCTCGGCCGCTATCGTATTAAACGCTTTGCGAACGCGTTTAGAAACAAGTGAGCATGAATGGCTTTTGTCCGAAGAAGACCAAATTGCTTTGAAAATCGAGTGGTGCGA
>CAYPVA010000419.1:0-1508 GCA_964414045.1 uncultured Lishizhenia sp.
TACCTGGCTTAGGCGACGCCGGAGACCTCGCATTTGGCATCAAACAATAAGGAAATATCAACATGAACTGGATCGGATTCTGGAGTATTTATTTTTTAGCCATGATCAAATTCATGGTCTCAACCATTCCAGGGCAGGGCTTTGAATTGGCATTTTATCAGACCTGGTTGGCTTCTTTTCTAGGAGCCTCAACGGCATCAGCTGTGTTTTATTTTGGCAGTGAGGTCGTGATGCGCATCATTCACCGCCGCCGCATCGTTAAAAGGGAGGCTGCGCTCGCCGCAGGTATTGAACCCATCAATTACTATAAAGTAACCAGAACCAAAAAGTTTATTGTACAGATCAAGCACCGTTTTGGTTTTTATGGCATTACCCTTTTTGCGCCGCTCTTTTTTTCGGTACCAATTGGTAGCTATGTGGCCGCCAAATTTTACGGCAAGTACCAATCGACTTTTTGGTTTGTGCTTGTCGGTTTAGCCCTCAATGCCTTCTTACTGACACTCATCAGTTATGCCCTCTTCTAAGCGCCATCTCTTTTTTGACCTCGACCGCACACTTTGGGATTTCGATCAGAATTCGGAAAATGCCTTGCGTCAAATTTTTAAGGAAGAGGAATTAGAAGCGCGTATCGGTGGTTTTGAGCATTTTCATCAGCAATATGTGTATCAAAATGCCCATCTCTGGAAATTATATGGGAAAGGGAAAATCAAAAAAGACGATTTGCGCTATGAGCGTTTCCGTGTGACACTCAAGCATTTTAAAATTCAAGACGAGCCTTTGGTTAGAAGACTCTCGGATGCTTATGTTCAGATTTCTCCGTTGCAAACAGCTTTGTTTCCAGAGGCGCTTGAAACACTCCAGGCCCTACAACAGATGGGTTATCAATTGCACATCATTACCAATGGATTTCAGGAAGTACAGTTTATCAAACTCGAAAATTGTGGTTTGCGCGCCTTCTTTGATGTCATTGTTTGCTCTGAATTTGTCGGAAAAAACAAACCTGATGTTGCCATTTTTAATTACGCAATGAATCAGGCGAACGCCAAGCCACAGCAATCTATGATGATCGGGGATGATTACCATGTCGATGTTGCAGGTGCGCTAAGGGCAGGGATGCAAGCTGTTTGGTTTGATCCGAGCGGTAAAAATAGTTTTGGCTATGAACACACCATTGCAAAGCTTTCAGAATTGCTCACGCTGGTACCCAAATTGAGCTTACCCTACTAATTCCTGTCGTGTTCTTTCGTATAGGACCATTCCGGTTGCCACACCCACGTTCAAAGAAGAGATAGCGCCTTTCATCGGAATTTTACAACTGATATCGGCCATATTGATGAGGTCTTGGGTAATGCCAGATTCTTCAGAGCCCATGATGATGGCTACACTTCCGCGTAGGTTTGTTTCGTGTAAGGGTACCAGTGCTTTTTCGGTACACGCTACCAAACGAAGGCCCGATTGCTGTAAATAAAACAACGATTGTTTGAGTTGTTCGGTTTTGCAGATTGGCA
>CAYPVA010000420.1:0-1506 GCA_964414045.1 uncultured Lishizhenia sp.
CCACTTTTGAGTTGATTATTGACGAGGCGACACAAGAGATTTACTACGTATACGATGATGTGATTTTAGGCAATCCTACTACCTGGGATTTCGGTGCAGATGCTGAGATTGGTGTTCGTGGCCCACAGAACATCAACGTATCGATGAACAACCAGACGTATTTACAGAACAATAGCTGTGTACACTTCTACTATGTAGATTGTCCGAACCCAGTAGCCTTGACAACATCATATATTTTCCCTAACGAAGCTGCGTTTACTTGGACGGCAAGTGCTGCAGGTGAGACATCTTGGACGGTAGTATATGGTCCTGCAGGTTTTGACCCATTGACAAGCGGTACTACATTGACAGTCACGGCTGCATCGGTACAATTGCTGAACTTGATTCCACTAGGCAACTACGACATGTATATTTATGCATCATGTAATGGGGGCTTACAAAGTAATGGTTTGTTCTATAACTTCCAGACACCACCAATTTGTTCAAACCCAACAGGTTTTGCAAGTGCAGTTGGTCAAGATAGCTTGATGAGCAGCTGGAACTGGTCGCCATACACGTCATTCTATCCATCAACAGGCTTTAACTTACAAGTAGTAGCACAAGACTCGGCATTGTATACTGGTAGTGTTTACGCCTTAGACAACAACTTTACAGATACTACCTTTAATGCGTCATGGTATCCTGGTCAGGCAGTAGATGTTTATGTACAAGCAGTATGTGGACAAGATACTTCAGCCTATGTAGGTCCGATCAGTTTGATCATGCCAATTAGCAATGACAATCCATGTGGTGCATACCCAATTACGGTTGGCGCGCCAGGTTTGTTATACAACAACACAGGAGCTACGGTATCGGCAGAAGAATTACAAATAGTTCCGCCAGTAACAGGTGCACAAACAACAACAGGTTGGGACAACGACGCCTTGAACCACACAACATGGTTTAAGTTCGTTGCGCCAGCATCTGGAAATGTTCGTATTGATGCAACAGGCGTTGAATACAACGGTCAAATCGGCGTATACTTCGGTACAGACTGTAGCATTGTCCCAAGCTTCACATTAGAAGGCGCCAATGACGACGAAATCGACGGCCCGAGCCAAGCGCCAAACTTCACGGTATGTGGCCTTACACCGGGTGTTGAATACTACGTATTACATGATGGTTCAGGCACAGCAGGCTCATACACGATAGAGATCAGCGAAGTAAGCGTATATGCAGGTGTAGAGGGCGAAGTACTCAATATCTGCTACGGAGAAACAGCAAACTTATTCTTAGGAATCGCAAACTATACCTTAGGAGGGGAGTGGGTCGCTACATCACCAGCGGTAGTTCTTCAAGGCTCAGACTTCAACTCTACAGACTACGCATCTACACAAACTTACACGTTCAACTACGTAGTGAGTGATGGTTGTGCAACAGACCAAGCCACAACGACAGTAACTGTTCATGCCATGCCAAGCGCAGGCCAAGACGGCAGCATCACTGTTTGCTTGAATGAGCCGTTTG
>CAYPVA010000421.1:0-1505 GCA_964414045.1 uncultured Lishizhenia sp.
ATCCTCTCAGAGGATGAGTGCTGCTAGTCTTTACTTCAATGATATATACCAAGCAACAGGCAATTCTTATACGGTAGAAGAGAACACTTTTTCAACAATAAGTTTTATCACAGGTACGGGTTTTAAATTTACTTCTGCAAATCCTGCCGATGTTAGTTTTTCGGGTAATAACGTTGCAGGCATTCTAACCTACACTAATTCACTAAATCAAAAAATAAGTATTTATGGTATTATTTCAAGGCAAAATAAATCGGGTAGTACCACACTTGCTGTAAATTTTATTCCTACTAACAATACTTATACTACAGAAACAGGAGAAGGTTTTATTCTTGTAGTGCCAACAAAAGAAAATTCCTTTACCTCTGGGAACACTATTGGGACATCATCAGATCCAATTGCAGCAGTTTTAAATTCCTTACTTACCGCTCAAAGCTCATCAGCAATTATTTCTGTAAATGATGTCACTGTTAATAATACAGATCCATATGCTGTATTCTTAATTTCATTATCGAGAACTGTCAACACAAGTACTACATTTACTCCAATTTTAACTCCTGTTTCTGCTACTCTTAATACGGATTATACAAATGGGATGCAGTATTTTAATGGAACTTCATGGTTAAATATTACAAGTACAGTTTCAATAGCCCAAGGAGCGACAAGTATACAAATAAGAATACCTATTTTGAATGCTGGTGCAGTTTCGAGCAGAACCTTTAACCTAAACACCGGAACTGTTACGGGGGTATTAAATAGTGATGGTGCATATGGAATAGGAACAATTTTACCCTCGCCAATAATTACAGCATCAGGAACTTTAGCGAACTTAAGCACTTGCTTGGGTTCAGCATCTTCATCTCAAACATTTACTGTTAGTGCACAAAATTTAACAGCAAATTTAATTTTAACTGCACCGGCTGGATATGAACTTGCAGAGACTTCAGGTGGAGCTTATTCATCTACTCTGAGCATTGCTCCTACCTCTGGCGCAGTAAGCTCTAGATCAATATATGTTCGTTTGTCATCTGCCTCTACCAACGGTCAATCAGGTACGATATCAATTACATCTACAGGGGCCACTTCACAAAGTATTTCAACCGGAACGGCATCAGTTACAAGTAGTGTGGGCGGAACCATTGCCGGTTCTGCTTCAGTTTGTACAGGTACCAATAGTACAGTATTGACTTTATCTGGTCAAACTGGATCGATTACGAAATGGCAATCAGCATTAGCTGCAAACTTCTCCGGTACAGTTACAGATATTGCTAGTACGAGTTCAAGTATCACAGCGACGAATTTAACAGCTACTACATATTACCGTGCGGTTATTACTTTAGGATCATGTAGTGCTGCGAATAGTTCTGTTGCAACCATAACAGTCAATCCTTTACCCGTTATTTCTGTTTCACCTTCTTCGGCATCAATAACTACAGGTTCGTCTGTTACACTAACAGCGTCAGGAGCGAATACATATAGTTGGACACCTTCGACTGGTTTATCAGCCA
>CAYPVA010000422.1:0-1501 GCA_964414045.1 uncultured Lishizhenia sp.
GCAGGATTACAACTGATGTAAACGATTGTTTCTGCGCCCAAGGCGAGTACTTTTTGTAAGGTTTTAGGGGCAATACCGGCTCTTGGAGGGTCTAGCATGATGCGCTTGATTTTACCTTGAAATGCGGGGTACTCTTTGAGGAACTTACCGACATCGGCCGCAAAAAATTCTACACTTTTTATTTGATTCTTGAGGGCGTTTTCTTTGGCATCAGCAATGGCTTTCTCGACGATGTCTACGCCAATAATGCGGACATTCGGATTGCGTTTGGCCATGAGTTGAGCAATGGTGCCGGTGCCACAAAATAAATCCATGGCGATGTCTCCGTCTTCAAAGGGTTCGTCAAACAAATAGTCGAGGGCTTTTGCATAAAGTAATTCTGCACATGCGGGATTGGTCTGAAAGAAGCTTTCCATGGAAATTTGAAAGCGTAAACCCGATAATTCTTCTTCTATGACAGGAGCGCCGTGCAAGAGGGTAGAGGATCCATTTTCAATTTTTGCGCGATCAGCGACATTGTCGTTAATGGTATGCCACAGACCTGCAATGCGCCCGGGATGCAATGCAAGAAGAAAAGCTGTAAATGCTTTTAAATCAAATGATTCAAGGCCTTCGGAAGAGGTGACAAGGTTGATCAGCAATTCATCTTTTAAAAATGACTTTCTGACTACAATATGTCGGAAGAAACCTCTTTTTTGTGGCGGATGCCAAGCCGGTAAATTGGTTTGTTTGAGGTAGAGGCGCAGTTCCTTGAGTTTGGATTCCCAGGCTTCGTCAAATAAACCGCTAGGTTTATTGAGACTTTCTACCTTCCACCATGTTCCTCTTCTTTTAAAGCCGAGTGCAAAAGCGTCGTCAAGTTCTTCTCCGGTTTCAAGGTCGTGCTCTATACAGGAAAAACTGTATTCCATCTTGTTGCGGTAGTGATAGTGTGCCGGGGACGAAATGAAAACATCAAATTTTTCTGGGCTATCTCTGAGGCCACTGAGGCGAGAAAAAGTTTCTAGGGTACTTTCTTGCTTGAATTTTTCCTGAATGGCAACTGGAACATGGATGTAGGGCCCACCTGATATTTCTTGAAAGAGATTGCTTTGTTCGTCTGCAGAACGCTCAATTACTTCGAGTAATTTGGCTTCGGCAAAATTCTTGCGCTTGGTTTCAATTTTTGCACGAACCGTTTGTCCGGGAAAAGCGTTGTCTACAAAAATGGTGAAGTGTTGGTCATTCTCTTGCAATCTTGCAATACCTCTTCCACCAAATGCGTAGGCAGTGATGAGAAGGGTGAGTTCTTGTCCACGATGAATCATATCATGCCGCGAATAACGCCGTTTTCTGAATTTTGAATAAATTGGGTGATTTCTGTCAGGAGTGCCGATGAAGCAGCGGTCTCCAGGGCCTTCATGCCTTTTGAAATATTGCTATTTTGGACATACAGAACGCGGTAAATATCTTCGATTTCTCTGACTTGCTCTTCGGTAAATCCACGACGGCGCAACCCTAC
>CAYPVA010000423.1:0-1500 GCA_964414045.1 uncultured Lishizhenia sp.
TTCCAGTTACTGATTTGTTGCTCACCAAATCTTTCTGGTATGTCTATATGATTCAAATAATAATAATGTTGTTCCCAGTCTGTACTTGTTAAGGGGAATCGAGGATAGGCTAAATTCTCAGCATATTGATGTTCTGGCACGATATGAATTTGAAGAGAATTTTTCCAATTCACATCAACCCCAAAACTATATTGCTGTTGCCAGCCCACATTAGGGGTCGCTGAACTTTGATTAATACCAATGGGTAATCTAGAATTATATTGATGAAATACCGTTAAAGGAACTGCTCTAACCATTAACTCCTCTGATTTCTTGGGCGAAAACCCGAGAAGGGAATCGACTTCCCTTTGGTCTAGTTGATTTGCATTGATCAAAAAAGAGCGATCATTGAACAGAAAGGTGTTTTTTAATAGATCAGGACCTTGGTAACTATAATAGCGCTGAGCTTGCGTTTGAAATGCAGCCAGGGTAATAATTGCCAGAAATAGACGCAGGTGTATCATTACCAGTAATAATAGGATTTAAGTGATAATTGAAGATTCAGTGCATCATTTCCTTGCTCCCAAAACAAACCTTTACGACTCACCACATCCAATCCAGCTACAAATAGAAAATGTTCTTTCCACGGTTGCTGGTGTTTAAAGGCTATCGCTATATCGGTCCAGTTAACCCCATGAAATCGAGGGTCATGCTGGTAGCGCTCCAGACTAATTGATTGCTTTTTCAATCCATCGCTATAAGAAATCCTCAAAGTAGCGGTATTGTCCCCTGGGGTCACACCTCCGCCGATGATTTGGTTTTGATTAGTATATCCTTCCCAAATTTGACCATGCACATACCAGTTCCCAGCGGGACGTGCAATATCTGAATTCGTAGGTTCTAATTGCGTTAATTCTAATTCAATACCCACCCTACGTTGATTAGATAAGGGCACTATTTTTCGCAAGCCCACTAAATTGGCCGCCGCGTGATCCGGATTTAAAATTAAATCTCGGATGTTGTATTTGTGGTCATTCCAACCGAATTCCCCGTAGATTTCCGTATTCGCTTTAGGAAAAGCATAACGAAGGAATAAATTCACTAATTGATCTCGTTCCCTCGCATCTTCATCTAGACCTCCTGCGGAGCTTTTAAAAATGGAGCTCAAGACGGGTAAATAATCTTGCATAAAACTCCCACCTTTTAGTCCATCCCCGCCATAACGTTGAAACATCCGATTGATGCCTAGGCTCAATCCATTTAAAAATCGGGGACTATATGTCAAGTTAATTGCATTAAAATAACGATCCTGTGGATCACGGCCAAAAACACTAGAAAATACGCGCAGTTGTTGATTTTCAAACGGAAGGGCGGGTTGACTTTGGAGGTTTCCGCTAATTAATTGAAATTCGAAATTCCCAATCCATGTTTTTAAGGGGCGACGTGTGTGAAGCGAAATGTGTTCAAATCCGGGCGCATTATTGCTCATCATCAAAGAGTTGAAGAGACCAGGTCCCCACC
>CAYPVA010000424.1:0-1488 GCA_964414045.1 uncultured Lishizhenia sp.
GCCACCCTAGGCTTGTTACTCACAGGAGCAGGCCTTTCAATGGCCATTGATGCCGGTCTAACAAAAAACCAAGGGGGCGATTGGTTCTTGTATGGGACTAGCGCGTTAATGGTTTTTCAAGCAGGATTATGCCTTGTCATTGATGCCCCCAAGCATAAAAAATAAACTATGATTTCGGTTTTAAAACAGAAATCTGACTCTGAACTATATCCTTTAAACTGGGATCGAAATAAACCCCATCGGATTCCATATCAGCAATATTTCGCTGTATAGCTTGATAAATCACGTCTAGTTCCTCCTTCGTGAGGGTTTTATTCGCGGTTAAATTCGCTACAAAATTGACCAAACCAGCTCTAGGTCCAAATTCTTTCTGAAACGTATACGTTTCTGTGTCCATTACAACAAATTCGCGGTATACCGCAATCCCAAAAACCACAAACAAGGTGGAAATAATGGAAGTCAATAAGATGATATCGGTCTGCATTATTTCTTGATTTTAGCGTTGATGAAATTTAATAACCCCAAAATGGTAGGGGGCCACAAGCCTATAAATATGGCTTTATCTTTATCTCCAACCACTAAATAGTTGTATTCGCTGACGCAAATAATAACCAACACGAAGACAACAATGAGCATCTCGGATGCTTTGAAATTCTTAAACATAAAATGGGATTTAATCTTTCCTACTAGATATTCTGGGTCAGGAAAGGCAAGGTGAGTATTGAATACCTTCAATTTACATTAATTAATCCGCATTAAAACCTTTTGTATTTTTTTTAGTTTATATTGTACATTATTAAAATTCGCGTGAAAAAAGACACCATTTTTGATTTTGCGATTGTAGGTGCGGGAGCGTCCGGATTACAGCTAGTATATGAACTCATACAGGCGGATCCTCAGCAGAAAATCCTAATCCTAGATTCAGGAGATCGATCCGAGAAAAGCTGGTGTTTTTGGGAAGCTAAAAACGCCTCCTGTTTTCCTTTTCTAATCGAAAAATCGTGGGATTCGATGCTCTATAAAACTTCTAAAGGAGAAAGTATCACTTCGGAGATTGACCCACTCGCCTACCATTACATATCATCAAACCATTTTTTCACTTATTTTTTCGAGCAATTTATTCCTGTTAATCCAAACATTACGTGTATCAATGCGTGGGTGACTGACTTGGTAGAAAAGCCTACGGGCGTGGAAATTAGGTGTAAAAATGGAGATTCATTTATTGCCAAAAAAGTAGCAGACTCCAGACCCGTAAAATCCACAGAGGATGGATTAATTTTCCAACATTTCAGTGGCAAATTCATCGAGTTTGAGGAGCCCATCTTGGATGATTCTACCATGACCCTAATGGACTTTAGTCTTCCTGCTTCCACTCCAGAAATGGCTGTTTTCCATTATATTTTACCATTTAGTAAAACCAAAGCCTTGATCGAAACGACCGTATTCACGCGGTCTGCCTATGACAAGGTAGCTTATGAGGGAATTTGG
>CAYPVA010000425.1:0-856 GCA_964414045.1 uncultured Lishizhenia sp.
CCAAGTTCTTGTTCAAACATGGCAATAATTGGAATGCTTCCGCCGCTGCGCACCGGAATAGGCTTCTTGCCAAAGGTGGTTTCATAAGCTTTGCTTGCAGCTGCGTAAGCAGGTGAGTCGGTTGGTGTTACGACGGGTTCGCCGCCATGATGAGGCGTAACTTTTACCCGAACGCTGTCTGGTGCTATGCTTTCAAAATGGGTTTGAAACAAACGCGTTTTGAATAATTGCGTAATTTCATCTGGATCTTGATCGGGAACCAAGCGCATCGAAATTTTAGCATATGCCTTTGATGCAATAACCGTCTTGGCGCCCTCGCCTGTATATCCGCCCCAAATTCCATTGACGTCCAACGTTGGTCGGATAGAACCGCGCTCCATAGTGCTGTAACCAGTTTCTCCATGCGTACTGCGAATATTCAAGGCCTCGCAATAAGCTTGTTCTGAAAACGGCGCTTTTGCCATTTCGGCGCGATCTTCATCGGACAGCTCAACAACCTTGTCATAAAAACCAGGAATCGTGATGCGCATATGCTCGTCGTGCAAACTGGCAATCATTTGAGTGAGTATATTAATTGGGTTAGCTACACAGCCGCCGTATAATCCTGAATGTAAATCGCGATTGGGGCCTGTAAGTTCAACTTCTACATAGCTCAGTCCTCTTAAACCCGTTGTTATAGACGGCGTATCGTTGGCAAGCATGCCTGTATCTGAAACTAAAATGATGTCGGCTTTTAACTTGTTTTTGTTTTCCTTAACAAAAACTGCCAGATTAGGGCTGCCTACCTCTTCTTCTCCTTCTATCATAAGTTTGAGATTGCAAGGTAATTCTTGTGACTTGAGCATAGCCTCAACGG
>CAYPVA010000425.1:896-1488 GCA_964414045.1 uncultured Lishizhenia sp.
ACCCTTGTCATCGCAAGCGCCTCTGGCAAAAATAGCACCATCAGGATGAATAGCCGTTTGTTTGATTACAGGTTCAAAAGCCGGAGAATGCCATAAATCTAGCGGATCCGCAGGTTGCACGTCATAGTGGCCATAAACTAAAATTGTAGGTAAAGAAGTATCAATGATTTTTTCCGCGTATACAATCGGGTGTCCGGCCGTAGGGAGAACTTCTACCCCATCTAAACCGATTTCAATGAGATGAGCGGCTAAATGCGCTGCGCAAGCTGCCACATCTTTTTGAAAAATCGGATCTGCAGAAACAGAAGGTATTCTTAATAAATCAAATAATTCGGTGACAAATTTGTCCTTGTTGGCACCAATAAATTCTTGTGTTTTTTTCATAATTATTCTATACCTCAAAGTTGCGAAAAATCGCGCGGTTTTGCTACCTCGGAGTTTATATTAATTTTGTAATGCAACTAATATGTCAAAATCGACGTCTAACGGACAACTTGCACTTATGAAACACCTTCTACAACTCATTATTTTATTGTCATTTGGGGCGGTTTTTGCTCAACCTATTGCGGTTTCTACCACCCAAACCCCGCAA
>CAYPVA010000426.1:0-1486 GCA_964414045.1 uncultured Lishizhenia sp.
TGGGGCAAAAGATCCTCATTTTAGTGGATGAAAATACCCAACAGTACTGTTTAGATTATTTACTCACTAGTTTCGAGCAATTGGCGCAAGCCGAAATTCTCGTGATTCCGCCAGGTGAAGAAAGTAAATCTATTGAGTTGGCGGTGCAACTTTGGGACCTCCTTTTGGCATATGAAGTAACTAAAGCAGACTTGTTGATTTGTTTGGGTGGGGGCGTAGTCACGGATATGGGTGGTTTTATTGCCAGTACATACAAGCGCGGGCTAGATTTCATTATGATTCCTACAACCTTGCTTTGTATGGTAGATGCTGCTATCGGTGGTAAAAATGGAATTGATTTTCAAGGTGTGAAGAATATCATTGGCTGTACCAAACAACCAAAGCATATTTATGTGGATCCTGCCTTTTTGTACACCTTGTCTGCCGAAGAATTGCGCTCGGGTTGGGCCGAATGCATCAAGCATTCCTTGATTAATGGGCCTGAGCTCTGGCAGCAGGTTCAAAAAATTACACCATTCATTGACTGGGAAAACTTTCAGTTAGATAGCGCGTTATTCTGGGAATTAATCCTGACAAAAATTCAAATCGTTGAGCAAGATCCATCTGAGATGAACCTTAGAAAGGTGCTCAACTTAGGGCACACCGTAGGGCATGCCTTAGAAGCGCATCAAATCCAAATCGATGCGCCAATCGCGCATGGGCATGCCGTTGCATGGGGTATTTTGATCGAAGCCATGATCGCAACAAATCAGGGTGTTATGCGTGACAATGAGCTCAATTCAATTCAGGAGTTGATTGCGGCATTTTATGCGCCGCTAAGTTGGGAAAAACTCGATGTTGCAGCGCTTGCTACATATCTTGACCAGGATAAAAAGAATCAGGATCAAAAATGGCGCTATGTAGCACTACAAAAGGCTGGTGTGTATGAAAAGAATTCAGTAATGAATTCACAAGAATTAGATGCCGCGCTGAAGTCCCTGCAATCAATGAAATAGGTGCTGGATATTACCTGTAAATAATTTGACGGCAATAGCCATCAGGATGATGCCGAAAATTTTACGGATAATACCGATGCCCCCCTTACCGAGCCATGCTCCAATTTTACCGGATAACTTGAGTACTACATATACCAATGCGACATTGATAATGATGGCAATGATGATGTTGATATCAGCATAAGCCGCGCGCATAGACATCAGGGTGGTCATGGTACCCGCACCTGCAATCAGAGGGAAGGCAATTGGAACAATAGAAGCAGTTTCTGGTTCATCATCTTTGTAAAGGGTGATACCTAATATCATTTCGATGGCAATGAAGAAGATTAAAATAGAACCAGCAACAGCAAAAGAATAGACATCGATACCGATCAAGCCCAATATTTGATCTCCGATAAACAAAAAGATGACCATGATCAGCAAGGCCACTATGCTGGCTTTTTCAGATTCAATGTGCCCTACTTTTTGACGTAAGTTGATGATAATTGGGA
>CAYPVA010000427.1:0-1485 GCA_964414045.1 uncultured Lishizhenia sp.
AACCAATGGCTAACATCAAATGGAATGGAACCATTCCTAAATCACCATAAATAGCGCGATTTACAGCTGTAAATCCAAAAGTAACCATAAAGATTCCTTCTAAAATATTGATGATTGAAAGACTCTTTTTGTCGTATTTATTTCCTTTGAACTCATCCTTTTTGGCGACATTAAACTTTGGTGTACGCACAAACGAACTTTTGATGCCTAAATAACCTTCTATTACGGCCACAGCGTTACTCAGGCCAAGCGCCATAGAAACTGTTAAGAATTGTACAAAACGTCCTAAGAAACGGAAGAGGTCGCCAAAGAAATTGCCTTTTTTATCGCGGTAAGAATTCCAATAATAAAAGCCCAAGAAAATCGTACTAGAGAAGAAATACATTCCGTATTTGATAAATACGTTTAAATCAGAGAAGGAATCTTTGATGTGCAAAACTGCCAAACTCAAAAGAGAAAGAATCAAGATGAAGAAGAATACCGAAGAATTGAATAAGTGCGCCAAACCATGAATACGATCCGACAATTTTAATCCTTTGGTGGTAGCCAAGCGCTTCCACATTTTGATAAATACTTCTGCTCCACCTTTCATCCAACGGTGTTGTTGGCTTTTGAGTGCCGACATCGTGATTGGCAATTCAGCCGGTGATTCTACTTCTTCTAGATAAACAAACTGCCAACCTTTCATTTGCGCACGGTAGCTCAAATCGAGGTCTTCAGTAATGGTATCGTGCTCCCAGCCTCCGGCAGAATCTATGGTTGCACGGCGCCATACTCCTGCTGTACCGTTGAAGTTGATGTAGTGTCCACTTGCATTGCGCCCGCCTTGTTCTATGGCAAAGTGCCCATTGAGACCGAAAGCTTGTAGTTCAGTAAGTAAAGAATAGTCTTTGTTGAGGTGGCCCCAACGCGTTTGAACCACACCGACCTTATCTGAGTTGAAATAAGGTATGGTGCGCAATAAAAAGTCTTTGCTCGGGACAAAATCAGCATCGAAAATTGCAATGAACTCTCCTTCAACCTTATCCATGGCTGCATCGAGTGCACCTGCTTTATAACCAGTACGATCCACACGGTGAACATGCTGGATATTGATGCCGCGTGCAGCAACCTCAGCACATTTGTTGGCAATAATGTCTTTGGTTTCATCAGTTGAGTCATCCAATACTTGGATTTGAAATTTATCACGCGGGTAATCCATTTCGGCTACCGTTTCGATGATGCGCTCCGCCACATACATTTCGTTAAACATGGGTAACTGAACAGTGACTTTAGGGGCATTAGCCAAATCAAAAGCAGGTGTAACACGGCTTTGTTGTTTCTTTTTGTTGCGGATATAAGCAATGGCTAAGCTCAATTGTATGACACTATAAAAGAAGATCAGTACCAAGCAAGCTCCGTAAACACCGAGTATAATGCGCGCTGTAAGATGTGACCAATAGTGCTCCTTTACTACTGTTTTTCCATTCACCGTCATTTGGCGGT
>CAYPVA010000428.1:0-1482 GCA_964414045.1 uncultured Lishizhenia sp.
ACGTTCCATCCGGAAGCGAAGTGCCCGTAAACGTGTTATCATAACTTTCCATCTCGAACACCAGCGTTCCCCATCGGTTATAAATCGATAAGTGGTTTGGAATCTTACGTAAGTATAATCCCTTGAACACTAAACGGTCGTTCTTACCATCACCATTAGGCGATATACCTTGTGGAGAGAAGATATCACATTCGTCAGGATCTAGACGGTTAATAATACCATCGTGGTCACAATCCGGGAAGTCCGCATCCTCGTTGTATTCCTCATCATAATCCAAAATACCATCTCCGTCAGAGTCCACATCATACGGATCTAATTTTCCATCCCGGTCTGTATCCGGCGGCGTTAATCCTTTGTTCGCTGATGTCGGGATTCCTTTCTCATCGATGTTTCCATCTGCGATTCCATCACGATTGTAATCTGAACCATTAGCCTCGATCACATCCGAGATCTGATCTGCATCAGAATCCAAGTCACGGAAGTTTGGCTTACCATCCGCATCCGTATCACACAGAATACCTGTACCGGTACAAACCCTGTTTTCTACTGAATCTAGAATACCATCGTTATCTGAATCTAAGTCCAAATAATCTGGCTTGCCATCCTTATCCGTATCAACCGTCGTCTCTAATTTATCCGAGATGCTATCCCCATCTGAATCCGTATCCAAGCAGTTTGGAATACCGTCTCCGTCAAAGTCCTGCGTGCCCTCTACCTTATTGGTTATGCCGTCCGCATCGCAATCCAATAACAACCACGCTGCGCTAGGTGCTAACGTAATGCTAGGTGCTTTAAACGAGCAGCCATCCGCAGGCGAAGTGCCATCCGTTAATTCAGTGCCATTGATCACGCCGTCTCCGTCGCAATCCAAAGCTTTCCAATCATCCGATACATTCGCTTTCACTTGAAGCGTCGTCGAATATACACATGGGTCTGTAGGCGCGGTGTCCGTTCCATTTGGATCTCCGTCACCATCGCAATCCGCTAATGGATCTTGCAAATCACAAGCAACAATCGTCACAAAGGCAGTCGCTGAAACGGGTGGCGTTACCGCCTTATTAGTCACCTTATAACCCATCGTTACAAGTCCACTCTCAAATGGAGCGCGCTTGTAGGTCATCTCACCCGTTAATGGGTTGAATGTAACTGTTCCTTTTGCCGTTCCGTCATTAGGAGGGGCTTGTCTAACAATCTCCGTATTTGCCCCCGGTAAGAAATCATCATTAGACAATAAATTAATGGTTGCAATACCAGAGTTACCTACTGTCACCGCATCATTGCTAGCAACCGGAGTATCTTTATTCGGATCGGTAGCATTTGGATTTCCATCGCCATCGCAATCCAAGGCTCCCCAGTTAGAAGTAGGAGTTAATGTTTTAGATGCAGCGACAAAAGAACAGCCATTATTCGGATCCGTGTTATCATCCGTCTCCTTACCATTCGTCACACCATCTCCATCGCAATCAGCTGCGCGCCAGATCG
>CAYPVA010000429.1:0-1481 GCA_964414045.1 uncultured Lishizhenia sp.
TTTGTATCGATGACCGCGAATGTTCGATCCGAAGACACATCGAAGGCCTCCACCCATCTTTTGCCTCTTTTGGCACGCCGGGTCATTTCCACATAGAGACTTACTTTCAACCGGAAGGATCTGAACAACGCACGAAAATTTGCCCTGCCCCTGTGCAGCCCAAGCACTTGATTTTAGAAAAATCGGTACAAAAGCAACAGCAAAAAGACATGCATTTTGCTCCAGGCGCATATGGGCTTCTATTCGGATGGATACTGACCCATACTTATGGTTTTTGGTCTGCTTTTAAATTGGCGTTGTCCATATTCAAGCCTTCCATGAATAAAATGGCCGTATCCTCCAACAAGCACATGCACCCTGATGCGACTTTAAGTATTGAATATCAAGGAAGTCAGACAGCAGATGGTTTGCAAATAGGCTTTTCGCTTGAAGAAATGACCCGTATTGTTGCTGCGCTATTCAAAAGCATTGGTCTGACCAAAGACTTTGCGCCGCTGGTTTATATCGTTGCACATGGATCGAGTAGTGCAAATAATACGCACTATGCGGGTTATGATTGTGGGGCATGTTCTGGAAGGCCTGGTTCAGTGAATGCGCGTGCCTTTGCATTTATGGCCAATCATTTATTGGTCCGTGAAGCACTCAAAGCACAAGGCATCTATATCTCTGAACAGACACATTTTGTTCCGGTTCTTCACGATACCTGTCGAGACGAATTTACATACTTTGATTTATCGCAGGTTCCGCTCACGCTAATGGATGCTTTGCAAGCTGATCAAACCCTATTCAATCAGGCGCTTGATGCCAATGCAGTTGAAAGATCGAGGCGCTTTATCACCCTTGATAAAAGTGACAATCAAGGACAACAACACGATAAAGTAAAACTGCGTTCAGTTTCCTTATTTGAGCCAAGGCCTGAACTCAATCATGCGACAAATTCATTGTGCATTGTTGGTCGCAGGGACTTCTCGAGGAATTTATTTCTCGATCGCAGGGCATTTTTAAATTCTTATGATTTTAGTCAAGACCCTACCGGAGAAAGCTTAGTAGGCATCTTAAATGCTGTCGCCCCGGTTTGCGGAGGGATCAACCTAGAGTATTATTTTTCAAAGGTAGACAATCAACAGCTTGGAGCAGGAACTAAATTACCGCACAACGTTATGGGTTTAATTGGTGTTGCAAATGGCATCGATGGTGATTTGAGAACAGGTCTTCCAAGCCAGATGATAGAGGTGCATGATCCTTACAGACTCATGGTCATAGTTGAGCAGCAGCCGGAGGTAGTTTTGAAAACCATACAAAGTAATCGCGCAACTTGGGAATGGTTTGAAAATGAGTGGGTGCGTTTGGTCTGTTTCGATCCAGTTCAACACATGTTTTATTGTTTACAAAAGGGTGAATTTCAGCCCTATGCTGTAATAGAAGCACATTTGCCGCTGGTAGATGACGTACTGTCCTTGATTGCAGATACTCCTGAGAAC
>CAYPVA010000430.1:0-1479 GCA_964414045.1 uncultured Lishizhenia sp.
GATGGGCATTTTTTTGCCACAGCCATTCCCACACTTGTTTGGCTCTGAAGGGTTTCTCACCGAGCTCGATGAAACTGGCTTTCAGTTCTTCTAAAGAGAGGTCGCGGATATTTTTACGCTCCGTAGACATGATTTATCGGTTCAGCATCACGGGCATCACAAGCATCAGGATGTCTTCGTGTGCGTTTTCTTGTGTGGCTGGAGTAAGCAAACCTGCGCGGCTTGGTTCACTCATGGAAAGTTTGATTTCGTCTGCATCGATGTTAGAAAGCATTTCTAATAGGAAGCGCGAGTTGAAACCAATTTCTAAATCGTCACCGTCGTAATTACAAGTGAGTCTTTCGGTTGCTTCATTGGCAAAATCGATGTCTTCGGCAAAAAGTGAAAGCTCAGAACCTGTGAGTTTGAGTCTGATTTGATGCGTGGTTTTGTTTGAAAAAATAGAAACGCGTTTGATGGAAGAAAGGAATTGTGCGCGGTCTATTGTTAAAACATTTGGGTTTTCTTTTGGAATAACGGCTTCATAGTTCGGGTATTTCCCGTCGATGAGGCGGCAAACCAAGACGAGGTCATTGAAGGTAAAGACCGCATTTGATTCGTTGTATTCCATGGTAATCTCTTCATCGCCACGTAGGTTTGATTTGAGGAGATTCAAAGGTTTTTTTGGTAGAATGAAAGCTGAACTTCCGCTCGCTTCGGCATCCGTTCTTTTGTAGCGCACCAATTTGTGAGCGTCTGTGGCAACAAATGTAATTTCCGTGCCTGAGAACTGACAAAATACACCGCTCATGACAGGGCGGAGGTCGTCGTTGCCGGTAGCAAATAAAGTTTTATTGATGGCTTTGGATAAAACAGATCCTGCAAGTTTGATGGCGCTTTTGTTAGCGAGTTCAGGGACTTTAGGGAATTCGTCTCCATTGAAACCAACCATTCTTGACTTTCCGTTGTCATAGGCAATTTCAATTTGATAATTGCTTGGGTTTACTTTGAAAGTGCAAGGTTGGTCGGGTAAGTTTTTAAGTACATCGAGCAATAATTTTGCTGGAATAGCGATTTTGCCGTTTTCTTCTGACTGCACCTCGAGTTTGGTCATCATGGTGGTTTCTAGGTCGGAAATGGAGGCTGTCAACATGCCATCTTGAATTTCAAACAAGAAGTTATCGAGGATAGGCAAGGTGTTGCTCGTGTTTAACACACCAGAAATGCTTTGTAAATGACGTAAAAGGGTAGTACTAGAGGCAATGAAATTCATAGCAAAATATTTGTTTACAAAGTTAACATTTCAGATGAATTCTCACCTGATTTTAAGCAGACTTATGCAAACTTGCTGCGTAAATATACTTTCAACGCTTCTCGATGTAAGATGACTTCTGCAAGTTTCTGCTGATAGCTTTGTCCTTCTGCCGGGTTCCAGTTAATTTCCGGAACATCAATCAAGTAAAGTAATTGCTTCAAATGTTGTTCTGAAAGCCCGTTCAA
>CAYPVA010000431.1:0-1476 GCA_964414045.1 uncultured Lishizhenia sp.
CATTAATTTAACTGGAAATGTTAATGGAGGAACTTGGAGCGGAACAACAATTGGTAGTAATTATGGTGGTGCCGGTTCTGTAAATGGTATATTAAAAGCAAACGGAAGTGGAGTAGTAAGTGCTGCCATCTCAGGTACAGATTATCAGGCTCCATTGACCGCACGGTCAGGTATTTCTCTTGCCTCTGGAACAATTTCAGCAACAGGATTAACCACATCTAACTTAAGTTCTTCAGCAGGTATTACAAATACACAATTAGCAAACAGCTCAACTACCATTGGCTCCACTACAATGACCCTAGGCGGAACAGTTACCTCAGTAACGGGTTTAACAAGTTTAGCTGCTACCAATTTAACCGGTACTTTATCAGGAACGGCCACTTCGCTTGCTACAGGTAGAACGATTGCCTTAACTGGAGATGTGACTTATACGAGTCCGGCGTTTGATGGTTCAGGTAACGTGACTGCGGCGGCTACTTTAGCCGCATCGGGGGTTGCATCTGGAACCTATGGATCGTCTACGGCTATACCGGTGTTGACATTGGATACCAAAGGTAGAGTAACCAGTGCGAGCACCGTAGGAATTATTGCGGGAGTAAACTCATTAAATTATACGTCGACTACTTCGTATGCCGCCGGAGGAACTATTTCAGGAACGTCATTAACCTTAGCTGCGGCAGATGGAACGAATCCTGGGCTTATCTCTACAGGAGCACAAACAATCGCAGGTGCGAAGACATTTAATGCAGATGTTACGGCCCCTAATTTCTTAGGAAATGCAACTACGGCAACGACAGCGGGGAACATTACAGCAACATCGAATACGACGTTGACATCCTTAGCGAATTTGGCTACTGTGGGAACAATCACCTCTGGTATTTGGAGTGCGACAGAGGTTGCGATTGCCAAAGGTGGTACCGGCGCCACTACCGCCGCAGATGCGAGAACGAATCTGGGATTAGGAACTTTGGCAACTAAATCAACCATCGCTAATGCAGACATTGCCTCTGGTGCCGCGATCGATTTCTCTAAATTGAATATCACAAAAGCAAACATAACGGGCTTGGGAATACAAGACGGATTAACGGCTGGATCAGGTATTTCGATTTCATCTGGAGTGATTTCAGCAACGGGATTAACGACAGCTAACTTAAGTTCTACGGCTGGAATTACAAATGCTCAATTAGCCAATAGCTCAACAACATTAGGTTCGACTACGATGACGCTAGGAGGAACAGTTACTTCCGTGACAGGTTTGACTTCTTTGGCTGCAACGAACTTAACAGGGGCATTAACAGGCAATGCGAGCACGGCTACAACATTAGCAACGGCAAGAAACATCAATGGTGTAGCTTTTGATGGTAGTGCTAACATTACCATTGCGGCAGATGCAAATACATTATCCGGAACAACATTAGCCAGCAATGTGGTGAGTTCAAGTTTAACAGGCGTAGGCACAATTACAAGTGGTACATG
>CAYPVA010000432.1:0-1468 GCA_964414045.1 uncultured Lishizhenia sp.
GTTCCGACATAGGTGATGAACTGTGTTTTTCCGTCGTGAATGCGCTTGATTTGTAATAATTTAGAATGTACTTTGAGGTTTTGTAAGCCATAGATCACATTGGCTCCAAAATCTTTGAGTCTGTTGCTCCACCACAAGTTGTTTTCTTCGTCGAAACGCGCTTGTAATTCGAATACTACGGTTACTTGTTTGCCGTTGAAAATACAGGCCAAAAGTGCATTCATGACCTCCGAATTCTTGGCAACCCGATAAATATTGATCTTGATTTCCTTCACTTTAGCATCGAGGCTGGCCTCTCGGAGAAGGTCCACGACGTGGTCAAATTGTTGGTATGGGAAATGCAATAAAACATCTTGTTTGAGTATCGTTTGAATCAGGCTGTTCGCATTTTTAAGAACAGGATGTGCTACAGGTTGCTGGTTTTTGAATCGAAAGTCGGGGTTCGAAAAATCCGGAAAACGCATGAAATCCTTGAAGTTGTGGTAGCGTCCGCCTGGTATGGTATTGACACCTTTTTTAAGCTCTAATTTGGCCAATAAAAATTGGAGCAGGTCATCTGGCATAGCAGCGTCGTAAACGAAACGGACGGGTTGTCCTTTTTTACGTTGCTTCAAACTCTTTTCAATCTTTTCAAAAAAAGATAAGGACAAATCGTCGTCGAGGTCTAATTCGGCATCGCGCGTAAATTTGAAGGTAAAGGCCTCGACTTCAATAGGATTGTAGACATTAAAAATTTCTTTTAAAAAGAGTCTAATGATGTCATCCATCAATATAACTTTCTTACCCTGATCGGAATGAAGGACAAAAAAGCGGGTGTAAGCAGTTGGGATTTCAATGAGTGAAAACCTCGTTTTTGTTTTACTGATGATTTTTACACCTAAATAAATGGCGTAATCGCGCAACCTTGGTAATGGTCTTTTCTTATCGAGCAGAATAGGGAAAATGGCATGCTTGAGTTGATCATGAAAAAAATGATCAAGTTGTGTTAATTCTTGAGTGCTACAAGTAGTCTGGTCAACAACTAGCACTTGATGTTGCTCAAATTCTTGCTTGATTTGTTGGTAGGCAGCTTCAAATAATTCTTGTTGCTTCATGACCACACGCCTGATCTCTAAATAAAGTTCTTCAGCGGTTCCTTTAAAACCTTGAACTTTTTCGTTTTTGAGGTCAATCATTCTTTTGAGGTTGGCCACCCTTACCCTGAAAAATTCATCGAGGTTATTAGAGTAGATACCTAAAAATCGCATGCGCTCTGTAAGCGGAACACTTGGGTCAAGGGCTTCTTGTAATACACGTTCGTTGAAAGATAACCAGCTCAGCTCTCTATTAATCAAATTCATATTACAAAGAAAGCCTTGCCAACTAAATTGACAAGGCTTTTTGTATTAAGGTTTGGTTAAGATTACCCGATTTTTTACTTGCGCTTTTCACAACTCAACTTGCGCACACTGCAATTTTCAATTTGAAG
>CAYPVA010000433.1:0-1080 GCA_964414045.1 uncultured Lishizhenia sp.
ACAAATGGTGTCATCTGGCAGTAAAAAACTAGATTGTAGTTGGGAAATCGTGATTGCTAAAGTGATAATATCTGAGCAACCAGTGGTGTAGTTATGTACAACTTGTTCAATTTGATAGGTGCCGTAATTGGCAAAGCCATGTGAGGTGTTGCCACCGTTGGGTAAATCTAGTTGGGCATTGGTGAAATTGGTATTCGGCGTGTTGTCGTTCCATTCGTAGTGCATTGCAACGTTGTCGTCTATTTCTCCTTCTATAGCGGTATTTTGAAATTGGATATTGACCGGAAAACTACCTGGGTTGCAAACCAATGAGGTATTGGGATTAAATTGTGCAATTGGCGCTAGTACATACAGCACCGAATCTTTTTCTAAAGAATCAATGCAACCTCTAAAATTGACGTAGAGCGTGACGTCTACCCAACCTGTGTCCTGAGAAAATTGAAATGTAGGGTCGTCTTGGGTGCTAATTCCTTGGGAAAAATCCCAGAGATAAGAGATTTCAGAGCTGTCATAAGGGACAGAAATAAAGAACTCGGATACGAATTCGACGTCGGTATTGGCGCAGGTAATATTGGGATCCCAACTAAAATCAACGGAGTCTATGCTGCCAACTGTTACATAGGGCGTTTTAACGATAGTGTCTGTACAGCCCGAGGCCGTCGTAATGATCAGCGAAACATTGTAAACTCCCACGCCATAGGTTTGGGGTGGTGGAGTTTGCCCATTAAAGGTTTGCCCATTTCCAAAATTCCATTGCCACGACACAATTGGGTTGCTCGGCGTAAAAGAGGTGTCGATGAATTGTACGGTAAAAGGAGCACAGCCGCCGGTATCTAGGGCATAAAAACCAGCTTCTACGGGTGTGATTTCTATGTAATCTAAAAGCGTTTTTGTACCGCTACAACCAGCACTAGAAGTATAAGTAAGACTGACATCGTACAAGCCGCTCAGTTGGTAAATGTGGGCCGGGGGCGTGGTGCCAGTATAGGTTTGTCCGTCGCCAAAATTCCAAACATAGGTTCCACTTAAATTGGTGGTGTTTACAAATTGAATGCTACCAGGGGCGCAATTGGCTGTTGG
>CAYPVA010000433.1:1090-1467 GCA_964414045.1 uncultured Lishizhenia sp.
CATAAAATGACGGAACCGTATTGGCTTGAATGACAATCTGCTGTGTGGTTGAGGCACTGCAACCTGAAGTGGTGTTTTGAGCCGTGAGTGAAACGTTGTAAGTGCCTGGGGAGTTGTAGGTAACACTCGGGTTTTCGGCATTGCTTTGCCCTGCAGGGCCAAAATTCCAAGCCCAAGAATTGGCACCTGCGGTGCTGTTGTCTTGAAAAGCAATTGGTTGCCCAACACAGCCAATGGAAGGTGCTGTTATGCCAGCCTGAAAATTCGAGACAACAATTGCTTGGGTCTGGCTATTGGTACAACCCGTCGTGTTATTGGTGACATTCAGGACCACTTGAAAAGTTCCTTGTGTATTGTAGGTAATACTCGGCGGTGTA
>CAYPVA010000434.1:0-1455 GCA_964414045.1 uncultured Lishizhenia sp.
CCTCTGATAGCATACCGTCTTTTAAAACTTTTAAGGAGAAGGAGCTTGCCGCTATTTTCTTGGATAAACTCAATTTGCTTTATGTTGCCCTCACGAGGCCAGAACTACGCCTCTATATTTGGAATCATCACAAAGCCAATGGTTTTGGAGCGCTTGTGCATCGGCAACTGACCCAATTGCCAAGTTTAAGCCCAGCAGAAGAACACATTTTTACTTCAGGCGAAGCTAAGCCACTAGAACACTCTCAAAAGGAGAAAGATAAACAAGCTGCCAATCAAACACAATTTTATCATCCGCAAGCACTCGCTGATCAGCTTTGGTATCCATCATTAGCTTTTCGGACCCCCGATACAGAAAACCAGCCAGATCAGCTTTTTGGCCTGGCTTTTCATCGACTTATGTCCTTAAGTTCTTCCCAAGAAGACACTGAAAAAGCTTTGGCCGTTTGTTTAGAGGAAGGCTCTATTTCTAAAGATCAAATTCCAGCGCTACGGGGAGCTTCGGAAAAGTTTTGGGGACATGTGCGCAGTTTAAATCTGGACGCTGGCCTTTTGGAGCAATTCAACGAGCAGCGCATTATTGCAGGAGTAAATGTGGTAAAGCAACCAGACAAAGTTTGGCTAAAGCAAAATGAAGTAGTGGTTATAGATTTTAAAACAGGTTTAAGACAAGACGCGCACATGCAGCAAATTATTGCATATGCTGGCCTTTTGGAAACTATTTTTAAATTACCAGTTAGACCGATATTGTACTACACACAACTGGATTTATTCTTGGAATTGTGAATCAAGGCCTGCAAGTTCTGCAGCTAATTTGATAAAAGTATATACCAAAGGGTGGGGGAGGTCACGGGTTGAGGAAATTTGTGGGCAAAAACCTGTTGCCAGAAAAAACGGATGTTCTTTTAAAGTCACAATTTCAGGGTCATCAAATTGGTTGACCGCCTCTATATCGATGTGTTGCCCGATTAATTGTTCAAGCAATTGCGGATACATGCTGTAGCGCGTTGCGCTGAGTTCTACGCTGCTGCAATTTTCGTAAAGCCGCATCATGGCACTCGTTTTCGGAGTTACTTCAATGCGTTCAAAATGGCTACTCGTAATTAAATTTTCAGAGATCAGCTTTTCCCCAAAAGGATTCATATTGTGGGCCGTAATGAGGTAATCAATGAAAATTCGAAAGCACTCGCCTGTGGCAAAAACTGGGATTTCAAGTTCTGCTAATTGTCTAAAAACCCCATTTAAAAAAAAAGGATTGATGTAAGGCCCTGGAGCGACCCAAATGCCGTCGTATTGCTCAAATGACTGCCGCTTAAATTGCAGTGCTTCATTGATTTTGATCGAAGAATACTTCACTTCGAGGCCTAGGAATTCGGCTGCGTGATCCAACGAGAGGGTCGTCGCACGATGCGAAGTGTATGTGAGGGTGTAGTCGCCTCTGATTGCTATCTTGAGT
>CAYPVA010000435.1:0-1454 GCA_964414045.1 uncultured Lishizhenia sp.
GAGCTTCCTAGTGGAGTTGACGTAGAAATCAAAGTGTAATTTTTTAACAACTAGTATATGCCAGGAATTATTGGACGCAAAATCGGGATGACTAGCATCTTTAGTGCTGAGGGCAAATCATTGCCATGCACAGTTATTGAAGCTGGTCCTTGTGTCGTAACGCAAGTGAAGACACAAGACAGGGATGGTTACGATGCAGTTCAGTTGGGATTCGGTGTTCGCAAAGAAAAGAACACACCCAATGCATTGAAAGGTCATTTCAAAAAAGCAAACACGGCTCCAAAAGCCAAATTGGTTGAATTCAAAGGCTTCGATGCCGCGAATTTGGGTGATGCCATTGAAGTTAACATCTTTGAAGAAGGAGAATTCGTTGACGTAACCGGAACCACTAAAGGTAAAGGTTTCCAAGGGGTTGTTCGTCGCCACGGTTTTGGTGGTGTTGGACAGTCTACACACGGTCAGCACAACCGTCTTCGTGCACCAGGTTCAATTGGTGCTTGTTCCTATCCTGCTCGTGTATTCAAAGGAATGCGCATGGCAGGCCAAATGGGTAACAAACAACGCAAGATGGCTAACCTTCAAATTTTAAAGGTAATTGCAGACAAGAATCTCTTGATCATTAAAGGATCGATTCCTGGTGCAAATGGTTCAACCGTAACAATTATCAAGTAATGAAACTGAAGATCTACGATTCAAAAGGTACAGCTACTGCGAAGTCAGTAACCCTTTCAGAAGAGGTGTTTGGAATTGAACCAAACAACCACGCCATTTACTTGGATGTCAAACAACACCTTGCTAACAAGCGCCAAGGTACCCACAAAGCGAAAGAACGTAACGAGATCGCAGGATCTACTAAGAAACTTAAGCGTCAAAAGGGAACTGGTGGAGCTCGTGCAGGTAGTGCTAAATCTGGTACACGTGTTGGTGGAGGTCGTATTTTCGGACCACGTCCACGTAACTACCACTTCAAGTTAAATCTTAAATTGAAGCGTTTGGCTAGAAAATCAGCATTTTCTTTCAAAGCTAAAAATGATTCCTTGATGGTCATCCAAGATCTCAACATGGAAGCAAAAACAAAAGATTTCAAATCATTGCTTGCTTCTTTAAATCTTGAGAACCAAAAAGTACTTTTCATCCTTGGTGAAAAAACGGATAGCGTTTACCTCGCTGCACGTAACCTTGGACGCGTAAAAGTCGTAACAGCTGATTCCTTTAACACTTATGATGTATTAAATGCTTCGAAAGTGATTTTGGCTGAAAGCTCTATTGAGAAAATTCAAACGATTCTTAACTAAGCGTTATGCAAACAATTATCAAGAAGCCGGTTATTACGGAAAAAGCAACAAAATTGAGCGAGCTTTCTAATCGCTTCACTTTTGAAGTAGACCGTAAGGCCAATAAGATCGAAATTAAAAATGCCATCGAAAAGATGTATGGAGTACATGTCACAGATG
>CAYPVA010000436.1:0-1452 GCA_964414045.1 uncultured Lishizhenia sp.
CGGTCAAAACGCAATATGGTTACCACATTATCAAACTTATCGAATGGACCCCAGTAAAATCGTATGAGCTCATGCGACGCGAACTCCAGGCTAAAGTAAACAAAGACGAACGCTCGAAGATTACCCAAGATTCCTTTGTACAAAAGCTGAAAGATCAATATAGTTATTCCTTTAAAGGAGCCAAAGGCTTGACTTGGTTCGAGCAACAAATAGATTCAACTTTCTTTATGGGCAAATGGAAAGCCAGTTCCTTAAAGTCCAACAAAACGCTTTTTGTGCTTGGCGGACAAAAATTCAAACAACTAGATTTCGCTAAATACGTCGAGAAAAACTTCCGAACTGTTCGCAAAGACGAACCGTCGGTTGTGGTGAAGCAATTGTATGCACAATGGGAAAAAAACCAAATCCTAGCCTACGAAGAAGCGCTTTTACCTGCCAAATATCCGGCTTACAAAGCGTTATTACAAGAATACCACGACGGGATCATTCTTTACGAAATCATGCAAGATCAAGTTTGGAATAAAGCGGTAAAAGACACCGCAGGTTTGCGTGCGTATTTTATGGAGAATCGCAATAAATATGTATGGTCTGAACGCCTAGATGCAACTGTTTATGAGTGCAAAGACGAACACATCGCAGTACAAGTTTACGGTATGCTCGTTACTTCTGATACCGTTAGCTCTAAAGAAGTTTTAGAATTGATCAACAAAGATTCTGAACTCAATTTGAAGGTACGCATGAATAAATTTGAAGTGAACCAAACTCCATACCTACAAAACCGCAACTTTACCAAAGGGCTCAATCCGGTTTATTCCAACGAAGGCAAATGGTATGTAGTCAAAGTTTCAGAAGTGTTAGCGCCTGGCCCGAAGGCTTACAACGAGGCCAAAGGACTTGCAACTTCGGACTACCAAGCTTACCTCGAGAAAAAATGGTTGGAGGCGTTACGTTTGAAGC
This sequence comes from uncultured Lishizhenia sp., assembly GCA_964414045.1. Lineage (GTDB taxonomy): Bacteria > Bacteroidota > Bacteroidia > Flavobacteriales_D > Crocinitomicaceae > UBA952. The sequence continues at coordinate 958 of CAYPVA010000436.1, forward strand.
ACAAAATCGTCATCAATGAAGATGTGCTTTATCAAATCGGCCAATAATGACAAACAAAACCTTATTCTTACTTACTTTTCAGGTATTCCTGTTCGGGGCTGTCCAAGCCCAAAAACTCGTCAATCAAATTGTTGCCCAAGTTGGTGACAACATCATTCTTTGGTCAGACATCGAAGCGCAGCGGCTGCAGCTCAACGAAAAAGAGCGCAATCAAAGTGGTAAAGAATGTCAAATTCTCGAACAATTATTACTCGAAGAACTGCTCGTTAACCAAGCAAAGTTGGATAGTTTAGTGATCTCCGATGAACAAGTCGACGCTGAAATGGAAAACCGCTTGCGCATCATGGAAGGCAAAATGGGGGGCAGGGAAAACCTCGAAGAATTTTACGGTAAATCCACTGCAGCCATCAAAGAAGAATTCCGCACCATCATTAAAAATAAAATGTTGGCCCAAGAAATGGAACGCAAAATCACCGGTGATGTTTCTGTTACGCC
>CAYPVA010000437.1:0-1446 GCA_964414045.1 uncultured Lishizhenia sp.
CTTCAAAACGAATTTTCTTAGACGCTTTGATCATGGCTTGTAATTCTTTCAAGATGGCTTCATCTTTCGTTTCACCCTTTTCAATGCGCTTATCTACAGCGATTTTAAAGAGACGCAATTGCTTGGCCATAATGGTATTTAATACAATCATGGCAGAACCGCAATTGGCAGAAGAACCTACCGCTCTGAATTCAAATTTATTACCTGTAAAAGCAAATGGCGAGGTACGGTTTCGATCGGTGTTGTCTAGTAAGATTTGTGGAATCTTACCAATATTGAGTTTCAATTCAGTTTTATCTTGCGGTGTCATTTTACCAGCCTTGATGTTTTTCTCGAGGTCATCGAGCAACTGAGAAAGCTGTGTACCAATAAATGCTGAAATGATCGCTGGTGGCGCTTCGTTGGCACCTAAGCGGTGATCGTTTCCTGCAGAAGCAATTGCTGCACGAAGCAAGTCTGCATTCTCATGAATGGCCATGATGGTATTCACAAAGAAAGTTAAGAACTGAAGGTTGGACTTCGGATTTTTACCTGGTGCAAGAAGGTTGACACCTGTGTTGGTACTCAATGACCAATTATTGTGTTTTCCTGATCCGTTTACGCCAGCAAATGGCTTTTCGTGTAACAACACACGGAAGTTGTGCTTGCGGGCAATTTTTTCCATGAGATCCATCAACAAGAGGTTGTGGTCATTGGCTAAATTACACTCTTCAAAGATCGGTGCACACTCAAACTGATTAGGCGCTACTTCGTTGTGACGTGTTGTCACAGGAATTCCTAATAACAAAGACTCTACCTCGAACTCACGCATAAACGCATTGACACGCTCAGGAATAGAACCAAAATAGTGGTCTTCTAATTGCTGTCCCTTCGCAGGTGCGTGTCCGAATAACGCACGACCTGTTAACATGAGATCCGGGCGCGCATTGAATAATGCGGAATCAATTAAGAAGTATTCTTGTTCCCAACCTAACGTTGCATTAACCTTATTAACGTTTTTATCAAAATACTGACATACCTCTACAGCCGCTAAATCAACAGCATGTAATGCTTTTAATAAAGGCATTTTGTAGTCAAGAGACTCACCTGTATAGGAAATAAAAATGGTCGGGATACAAAGTGTTTTTCCGATGACAAACGCTGGTGAAGATGGATCCCAAGCCGTGTATCCACGTGCTTCAAAAGTATTGCGGATACCACCGTTCGGAAATGAAGAGGCGTCTGGTTCTTGTTGAACTAACATGTCGCCATCAAAACGCTCAATTGCTTTTCCTGGGCCAATTGGTTTTAAAAAAGCATCGTGTTTTTCTGCGGTTGTACCCGTTAACGGCTGAAACCAGTGTGTATAGTGTGTTGCGCCTTTGGATATTGCCCAATCTTTCATGGCACTCGCCACTTGATCAGCATATTTACGGTCCAGGCGTGTTCCTGTTTGAATTGCTTCCA
>CAYPVA010000438.1:0-352 GCA_964414045.1 uncultured Lishizhenia sp.
GATAAGTTGTTGAAATGATTTTTTTTCTTCAGTGTTCAAGGCAACAGCGCTTAACTTAGAACACAAGCTTCTGGTGTCGTTTACAATAGCGCCCCAAGCTTTTCTTCCTTCCCACCAGCGGTCATAGGCGGTGTTCGTTCTAAAAACCAGCAAAAGGGATATCACAAATCCAAGAAGTGAATACACATTTGTAAGGTTCTTGAGAAAATAAGCCCCCGGAAAAAAGGAGATCTCAATATACGCAATGAAGATCGAAAGTAAGCTCATATATATCAATTCTTTCCACATCATTCTCACTGTGTCGCTTTTGTGAAAAGAGAAAATAAAAGACAGCCAATTTTTGGGGTTGTAA
>CAYPVA010000438.1:362-1444 GCA_964414045.1 uncultured Lishizhenia sp.
AAACTTTGTTTAATCTCGAAAGGTCAATTTAACGCTTAAAAAATGGAAATCACACCCGAACTCAAAGAGAAACTCACCAGACTAAACGAAAAATATGCAGCTCTCGGCGAAGATTTCAACGCCTATTTAGAAGGCTTATTGTATGCCGATGTCACAACTTATTGGGATTACATTCAACTCGACACACTCTTAAGTTTACAAAAACCAAAAACGTCCTTTCCTGATGAAACTGTGTTTATTATGTATCATCAGATCACCGAATTATATTTCAAACTAGCGCTCCGAGAATTTGATGCGCTGGCTAAAAAGGAAAGCCTAGACAAAACATTTTTTGTCGATCGCGTTACGCGCATCAATCGTTATTTTGACGCCCTCGTTAAGAGTTTTGAAATCATGATTAGCGGCATGGACCGCGACGAATTTTTAAAGTTCCGTATGAGTCTATTGCCCGCATCGGGTTTTCAGTCTGCACAATACCGTGAAATAGAAATTTTCAGCACCGATTTCATCAATCTTGTTGCAAAAGACCAAAGACCCGCGCTGCAAAACCAAACCGACATTGCGCAGTTATTCGAGCACATTTATTGGAAGGCTGGCGCAACAGAAATTGCTACGGGCAAAAAAACGCTTACGCTAATTCAGTTCGAAGAAAAGTATAAGGACCAATTTATTGCGCTTGGCGAGCACTGCAAAGACAAAAATCTTTGGCGTGTATATTTGCGACTAAGCCAAGAAGACCAGCAAGACGAAGTTGTGAAGCAAGCTTTGCGCCAGAATGACGTCAATGTAAATATCAATTGGCCTTTGGCACATTATAAGTCAGCAGTCCGATATTTGGCTAGACAGGATAAAGATGTTGCTGCCACAGGCGGAACCAACTGGCAAAAGTACTTGCCGCCACGTTTTCAAAAACGCATTTTCTATCCCTCCCTCTGGAGTTCAGAAGAGCATGAAAATTGGGGCAAGGCTTGGGTAGAGGAGAGTTTACAATAAAATTTTATTGTTTGAGCTCTTTAATGTACAATTTGGCGTAATCTAGTAAACCCGAGTTATCTAACTCGAAGCCGCGCACCTTGAGCGGA
>CAYPVA010000439.1:0-1440 GCA_964414045.1 uncultured Lishizhenia sp.
CCTTGCCAGCGCCGCCACCGGCAGGTGGGTTGTCGATTGCCACTGCCTCTTCAAGCGAACGAACCGACATTCCCTCGCTGATAACTCGCGATGCGAAGTGCAGCATGCGCTCATCGCTTGGCAGGCTGAGCAGTGCGCGGGCGTGGCCAGCGCTCAAAACGCCACCGGCGACCTTCTTCTGCACCTCGATAGGCAGCTTCAGCAGGCGGATGGTGTTAGTGATCTGTGGGCGCGAACGGCCAATGCGCTCGGCGAGCTGGTCCTGGGTGATGCCGAAGTCTTGAAGCAGCTGCTGGTATGCGCTTGCTTCTTCGAGCGGGTTCAGGTTTGCGCGGTGAATATTCTCGAGAAGCGCGTCACGAAGCATGTCTTCGTCTGCGGTGTCACGAATAACCGCTGGAATCTGCTGCAAACCAGCCTCTTTGGCCGCACGGAAGCGACGCTCACCCATGATGAGCTCGAACGAAGGCTTGCCATCCTTTTCACCGAGTGGGCGAACGACGATTGGCTGCAGAACGCCGAATTCCTTGATCGAGTGGATTAGCTCACTGAGTGCCTCAGTCTCGAAGACGGTGCGGGGATTTACGCGGTTAGGAACGATCTGAGCGAGCTCGATGCTCGCGAAACTTGCTCCAGGAACCGGAATTAGACCCTCCGAGCCGCTCTGAGCGCCATTCTGAGCGAGATTTTGGCCGGCAGTGCCCGGGTTTCCGGTGGTTCCAGGTTGCCCAGCGGCTGCTGGAGAGAAAAATACGTCGATTGGGCGCTCCGATGGAGCGGTAGTTGGAATCAAGGCGCCAATGCCTCGACCTAGTCCACCCTTTTTATCGGCCATGTTGTGCTCCTCTAATAGCGATTTCGCCAGCGGCTTCCAAATAGGCGATAGCGCCCGAATTGGAACGGTCATAGGTAATTACAGTCTGGGCGTAGCCCGGGGCCTCAGAAACGCGCACAGAGCGCGGAATGATGGTGTCTAGCACCTGGGCTGCGAAGTGCTCGCGCACGTTCTCGACCACGCCCACAGCTAGCTTGGTGCGGTTGTCGAACATGGTGAGCAACACCGTACTGATGTCGAGAGCCGGGTTTAGCGCCTGTTTGATCATGTTGATCGTGTTCATCAGCTGCGTGACGCCCTCGAGCGCGTAGTACTCACACTGAATCGGAATCAGCACCTCGGTGGCCGAAACAAAGGCGTTCACGGTCAACAAGCCCAGGCTAGGCGGGCAATCGATGAAGATGTAGTCCGGTCGCACCGCCGCGTTGGCGACGTAGAAATCCAGCGCAGCCTTGAGCAAACCATTCCAGTTTTGCTGGCCGAGGCTGGTAATGATTTCGATCTCGGCACCGGCAAGGTCGATGGGTGCCGGGGCAACGAGGAGGTTAGCCGATTCGCTGCTAGCAACCAGCACGCTTTCGAGAGATGCGCCCTCGGTGAGCACG
>CAYPVA010000440.1:0-442 GCA_964414045.1 uncultured Lishizhenia sp.
CAATATGGTGGTGCATTCAGACATGAATATGCTTTCTGTTCTTGACTACGCCGTAAATGTTTTAGAAGTTAAACATATTATTGTTTGTGGACATTATGGTTGCGGTGGTGTACAAACTGCCATGACCAACAAACATGTTGGGCTCATCGATAACTGGATTAGGCACATTAAAGATGTATATCGCTTGCATCGCGATGAACTTGATAAAATAGCTGATGAGCAAAAACGTTTCAAGCGCTTTGTTGAGTTAAATGTATTTGAACAAGTCCTAGACTTAGGGAAAACATCGATAGTGCAATCCGCTTGGGAGCGCGGTCAGGAAGTGCATGTACACGGTTGGGTATACGACATCCATGATGGCATGATCAAAGATCTTCAGGTGACACTAAAAGATAACGCCACATTATGTGATGTGTATAAATTAGATCTATAATTGGATTTT